>JADKCL010000008.1 GCA_016718825.1 Bacteroidota bacterium
CTCCACAATAGAAACGCAATCATTTCTCAATTTCCAACTCTCAACTTTTAACTCTCCACTCTCCACATTCAAAACGCAATCAATTTTCAATTCTCAATTCTCAATTCTCAATTCTCAATTCTCAATTCTCAATTGATCAAGAACGTCGGTCTTGCTTTTTCTGGTGGTGGTTTTCGGGCGGCATCCTTTGCTTTGGGAACCCTGAGCTATTTGCAGCATGTGCAGCTTGAAGGCAAGCCAATGTTGCAACGTGCGAGTTTTGTGTCGAGTACTTCGGGCGGATCGATTACGAATGCTTTTTATGCCCTGCGGCTGTACCAAGGCCATCAACCGGAGGCGATTTTCAAGGAATTGTATGCCCATCTTTCCGGGGATGAAATCCTGGAAAAGGCCATGGCGACCTTGACCAATTCGAAGATTTGGGCTGCATATCCGCATAAAACACGCAATTTGATCAATGCCTTTGCGATCACTTACGATCAGGTTTTATTCGGCGGAAAAACGATGGAAGTGTTTTGGAACAAGGCGCATCAACCGCATGTCGACGAGGTTTGTTTCAATTCGACGGAGCTCAACAATGGCATTTCGTTTCGTTTTCGCACGAATGGCACCGATGCCGACATCATTTCCTTTGGCAACTTCTATTTGGGCTTCAAAAAGGAATCCGTCGAAGCCCTGAAATCCTTGCGCATTGCCGACATGGTGGCCGCAAGTTCCTGTTTCCCCGTCGGATTTGAGCCGATCGTCTTTCCCAATGACTTTGCTGCGGGGGAAGAGACGCCAAAAAGTTTGTTGGATGCCTTCGAATTTGACCATAATAATTCCGTCCACAAAGATGCCGTGCAGGCCGTTTCCTTTGGCTTGATTGACGGTGGCGTAGTTGACAATCAAGGCCTGTACAGCTTGGGCCTTGAAGACAGCTTGCGTCCGCCCAAAGCGAGCGCGACCTCCGAACCGAGTCCGAATGGCAAGCCGGAGCCACGACCGTTTGATTTGCTGATTGCTTGCGATGTAGCGAGTTATTTTCTCGATCCCTACGAAGTTCCCTCCGAACCGACAAAATGGTATCTGAAGATTCCGTTGAAGTGGATCGTGGTAGCCTTGGCCTTGATTGTGCCCTTGACGGGCGTGACGGTGGGCATTTTTGCAGCGAATCGGGAGCCTTGGTATTATTTCCTGCTGCTGTTGCCGGCGTATTTGTCTTCGGGATTGATCGGATTTGGATTCTGGAAAGCTGCGAAGGCCTTGCAAAAGGAAAAGAAGCAAGTGCATGGCAAGGTCCTCGGCGGTACCTTGGTAAGCTCCTCAATATGCGGCTTTCCAAAGTTGTCGAACTCGTGCAAGCACGCGGGCAATCGTTTGCGCAACTCGCCTTGGAAGTTTATTTGAAGCAGATTCGGCGATTGCACCTGGACAAAACCTACCGCAATCCCAAAGCTTCCTTGCGTTTGATTTCCAATTTCATCTACGAATTGGGCGCGGTGCACCGTGACCGCCGTGTCTTGGAAAACAAAAAGCCCGAAAACGCCTGGTGGCCGCAATATGCCGCGCAATTGCAACCGAGCCCGCAAATTGAAAAAGCAGCGGATGCGGCCCGCGAAGTTTCGACCACACTCTGGTTCGATCCCAACAACAAAGCCGACCTCGACGCCGTGGCCGCAACCGGTCAATTCACCACTTGCTACAACCTGATTCGTTACCTCAACCGTTTGGAATTGGCAGAAAAGGGACTTTCTCCAGAATTGAGCGCCTTGCGGGAGGAGTTGCTCATGGATTGGGCAAAGTTTCAGGCGAATCCGATGTGGATGCTTGCGGTTTTGCGCTGAAGAAATGACGTGGCGTTGACATCGAATCAATTTGCCTGAAAGGCGGATTGCCAATTTTGTCATCCAGCTGTAATTTGCTTCGAATGCGAATCCAGTTGATGCACAAAATGATGCTGATGCTCCTGCTGATGGCAGCGGGACAGCGTTCATTTTGCCAATTGGCCGAAGATACCGACAGCATCAAAACCCGATGGGTTCTCGGTGGCCGGGCCCATTATGGCTTTGTGCTGATTCATTCGTATGCGCTTGATCCTGTGCGGCATTCCTTTCCTTGGGGTGCCGAAATGGACATTGGCAAACAATTCATCGGGAAACGCGCTTGGGATTTTTGCAATTGTTATCCGCGGGCGGGCGCCTCGCTCACTTTTTGGGACTACGGCAGCGAAATCCTCGGATATGGCGCCACAGCGATGTGGTATGTGGAACCGGTCTTTCTCACGAAACATCGCCTCAATTTCAGCATGCGGCTGAGCAGCGGATTGTCCTATCAAACCAATCCCTACGATTCGGTCACCAATCCCAACAACCTCGCTTACTCCTTGCGGGTGAATGTACCTGCTGCGGTCGGTGCCGCCCTGCATTTCCGACTGAATCCGCATTGGAATTTGCGACTCGGTGCCAATTTCAACCACGTGAGCAACGGCGGACTTGCCCTGCCCAACAAGGGCATCAATTACCCGACGATGAGCCTGGGAGCCGACTATGCGCCGCAAGGCATCGACTTCAAGGAACGGGCCAAAAACATGGACAAAAGTCCGCCAAAGCCTCGGCTGCGCCTGTACGCGGGCGTGACGGGCACGCTCAAACGCGCAAGCGGCGCCGATACGCGTCAGGAACCTGTTTGGGGCGTATGGACGCAGGGAGTTTATTACGTTGGAAGATGGAGCGGCCTCAATCTCGGCATCGAATGGATCAACGACGGTGCCCGCAAACTCAAGATGCAACGCGAAAACATCCCCGGCCGACACGAACGCGGGGGCATTCTCCTGGGTCATCAATTCCTGCTCGGTCGCGTGGTCTTTTCCCAACAATTGGGAATCTACTTCTTCGACCAATTTAAACTCAACGACCCTGTTTACCAACGCTTTGGCCTCGGCTTGCATGTGACCAAACGCCTCTTCGCCGGATTCAACCTCAAAACCCATCGCCATGTCGCCGAATTGCTGGAATTGCGGCTTGCCTGGGGATTTGGTGAGCAAGATTGCTTGAATTTTGCCGAATTGGAGGATGATGTAGAGGAATCACCCATGCGATCCCTAAGCTCATTACGTTTTGGTAATTTGAAAGCGGATTCGCAACGGAGATTGATTTTGAATAAAGGCTGCAAATGATTTGATTTGTGAACACAAGAAATTTGCACAATCATGGCAATCAGAAAGTTGGTGATTAAATCTTGGGTTTACGCGCTCTTGTTGATCGTGATGTCTGCTTGCGGTTCAAAGACAGACAATTCAAACAGTTATGAATCGACTACCACGGAATCAGGAACACCGACGGAATTCAAGGTACCGAACGTGAATTGCGAATCGGCTGTGAATGATCCGCTCACCGAGGTAACGGATTTCAAGGACGTCCATCAAGGTCCCCATTTCCATCAATGCGTACATATTCGGAACACCGTGTACTATCCCGGCTCCTACGAGAATGGCCGCACGAGGATTTCGATCGGGAATGGTGAAATCGGCGGGGTCACCGCCTATTTTGACGAACGGATACACTTTTTTAAAGGAGATTCTATCGAGATCGTGGGGTACGTCGATCAGTCTTCGCCAAACGTATTTTCGGATGCCATCCATCACTGTAAGCTCATCAAGAAATAGGGTTGGATGTCCCCGAACGCCTCTTCGCAGGATTCAACCTCAAGACCTATAGCCTCTTCGCTGATTTGACGATGCAGTGACGCAAGTGACGGATTTGGTATAGCAGGTTGCTCGCTTTTTTGCGTACTTCGAAGGCATGGATGCAGAATTCCACCAATCCGTCAAGGTCAGCAAGGTTGTCTTGCAGGAGCTTGGCAAGCGGCAAAATGGCGCAGCTTGGGCGCGGTTTTTGGTGCATTATTCGCTGTTTCTTGCAACCGGGACCTGCCTTGTGCTGAGTTTCGGACATGCTTGGTGGATGATCTTGTTGGCGATGGTAACCTTCGGTGCGACCACAACGACACTGTTTGCCATGTTGCATGAAACCGGCCACAATACGGCATTCGCCTCCCGTCAGCTCAACCGAATGGTCGCCACGATTGCGGCCTATTCCAATTTTTACATTCCCACAGGCTTCCGCGAATTTCATTTTCAGCATCACCGGCATACGCACGATCCGCATTTGGATCCCGAAATCTCTGTCGGCGGCAAGCCTGCCACTGCCTTGACCTCCAAGCTGATTCCTTACTTGGCCTACCTCACCGGCCTGCCCCTGTTGATGGGCAAAATCGGAATGGCTGTGACGCCTGCATTCGGCATCTTCAGTTTGTTTTATCCCTACGTTGCAAAATCCAAACACAGGCGGCTGATGGTCGAATCCTGGATTTTCCTGCTGTTGCATGGCACGCTCAATGCCTTGGCATTCTGGATATTGCCCGGTTTGTGGTTGCTCTATCCCGGTTATGCGGTGGGTATGATGCTTTTGTCCAGCTACCTTCCAGCCGAGCACGGCGGATTGCCCCACGAAGGTTCGATTTTGCAACGCACCCGCCATATCCGCACGCCGGCTTTGGTTCGCTACATGCTCTGGAACATGCCCTATCACGCTGAGCACCATGCCTATCCGGCGATTCCATTTTACAATCTACCCGCACTCTCTGCGGCAATCGCCGATGATTTGGTGGAAAAGGACAAAAACATTCCCCGCTTTCAATCGTGGACTTTCCGGCGGTTTTTGAAGGGGAAATGAGGGTGCTTTGAAACCAAAATATGCCTACCGGGACCTCTACCAGTGAATCTTTTTTTTTGAGAAAAATCAAGGAGTCACCTCTATAAGCTGTTCGAGGTACCAAGCCCGAAGGGCTTGATCTGTGGATAGCCCCCAGTGAAACTGGGGGTAGCAGGCATCCCCCAAAGTTTCAACCCCGAAGGGGTTGACTATTAGACATATTAGATAGAAATGTGCTCATTATTCAATCGTGTGAAGACTGAATGGGTGACATTTTGGATTGTCCATCGTAACCATTTCTTAAAAAATTGATTTTTTTCACGAAGGAATTTGCATTTGCGCCATCCATTCGAGACATTTGCTAAATAAACAGGTAATTACTCGCTTGATAGGTCTTAATTACTACAAATAAACGCATTTAATAATGACGCGTCGAGTTTGGCGCTTAAGAATTGTAAGCAAGATTATGAGGAGGTTGAAATGAGTTATAGACAGATTTATTATCAAATCGTTTTCAGCACATATCAGCGCAAGCCAACAATTGCGGAGGCGCATTGCGAGGAATTGTACCGTGATGTTTGGAAAATTGTGAAGGATCATAATTGCAAGCTCCATCGCGTCAACGGCACAGAAGACCATATCCACATTTTTTGCGATTTGCATCCGAGCATCGCCTTGGCAGATTTTGTCAAGGATCTCAAAGTCAAAAGCAGCCTTTGGATGAAACGTTGTGGAAAATTTCCATTCTTCAACGGATGGCAAGAAGGTTATGGTGGATTTACATATAATTTCCGTGACCGTGATATGATCATCGAGTATGTGAAAAACCAGAAGGAACACCATAAGAAGGAGAGTTCTTACGACGAATTCAAACGGTTGTTGAGTGAAAATGGGATTGCGTTTGATGAGAAGTATTTGTTGTGAAGATGAAGGGTATAAATCTATTTTGTTAATTGTCAACCCCTTCGGGGTTGAAATCTAGGAGGATCGCCTACCCCGGGCTTTGCCCGGGGCTATCCACAGGTCAAGCCCTTCGGGCTTGGAAGGTAGAATCCTGCACCATTCTGGTTTTACTGGCAAAGTTGCCGATAAGCATTAACCAAAACCTGAAGGCTGCCTCACTCCCGCTGAAACCGCGGATCATTCACAAAATGCGTATCGGTCAGCGCATTCAAAAAAGCAACAAGATCCTGTTTTTCCCGTTCCGTGAGTTGCAAGGGGCGAATCAACGGGCTTTTGCTCGGATGATCGGCGCCGCCGCTGTTGTAATGTTCGATGACCGCAGCGAGCGTGGGCACGCTGCCATCGTGCATATAAGGCGCGGTCAGGCCCGCGTTGCGCAGGCTCGGGACCTTGAATTTGGCCAAATCCGTGGAGTCATGCGTGAACCGCATGCGGCCGATGTCGGCATACTCCGTGTAGAGGCCATTGTTTTCAAAGGCATATTCGGTGAAGTTGAAGCCGCCGTGGCAGCGGAAACAATTGGTCTTCTCACTGAAAAACAGCTCCATTCCGCGCATTTCAGCATACGAAAGCGCCTCCCTGCAACCTTGGTTTGCATATTGGTCATAAGGGCTGTTGCCGCTCAGCATGGTGCGTTCGAAGGTGCTGATGGCGCTCGTGATCACAAAGGGATCGGGAATTCGCCCATACGCCGCGCGGCTCATCTGCACATAAACGCAATCCGTCTGCAGTTGATAGCTGATGTCCACGATGTTGTGGTTGAATTCATTCACCTCCTGAATCGGCACCAAAACCTGCATTTCCAGAGTCGGGACACTGCCCTCGCGAATCAAATAAGGATGGTAGGCGACATTGGCCAATGACGGTGCATTGCGCGTCCCGGGACGGTCGAATACCCCTGGCGTGGTCGGCAAATTGTCGGCGAGGGCAAATTCGGTTTTGTGGCAACTTCCGCAGCTATGCGTCCCGGTGACCGACAATACCGGATCGTAAAAGAGCTTCTTCCCGAGTCGCCAACGTGCTTCGGTCAAGCCATTGTTGCTTGGAAATTCGACGGCGGGAAATCCTGCAGGAACTTGCAGCAACTCGTCGGAATAGACAGGCACGGGACAAGGCGGATCGATTTCCCGGCAGGCAACAGCAAAGCACCCGAGAAGGATCAGCAGGAGAAAATGCCGGGGTTTCATTGTGTGAAACGGCATTCGGTGTCGGATTCCAAGCTTATTGTGCAATCACGAGGCGTTGCGTAGCGACCGTTTGGCCATCCTGCTGCAAAGCAACGAGGTAACAGCCAGAAACGGCGATGTTCAGATCGGCGATGCCTGCGGTCGGGACAATGGTTTTGATGATTCTCCCGGTGTAATCATAAACCACGAAGCTGCTTTCTGTAGCGGTGGAAGCTGCGACTTGCAGGCGTGTGGTACCGGACGCAGGATTCGGGAAGATGCTGAAGCTGGGTGCGTTGGCAACTTCGACTCCTGTAATGACGGCCGGGGAAAACACATGGTCGCGGAAATTCTGGAGAATCGTGCGCGCGATGCCGGTGCCGCCATGGTTGATCGGTCCAGTGGAAACGTCGATGTTGCGGAGTGCCAATTCGTAGTCGGCATCCAGGTCAATGATAAGGTCTTGACCGCTTACCGTGCCGGAGGTGGTAATCGTCTGCGAATAGTAATTGGCGTCTTCCAAGCCGTGGATTTCCCAGGATTGCACAAAATTATTTCCGCTGTTGCCGTTCATAGCGACGAACAAATAGCCCGAAGACCAGCCCCAGTGCATGGAAGGCGACTGCAGCGCCAACGGATGCGGGGCGGTGTAGCCGGTGGGATTGAGGTGGTTGTAGGCATTTTGAACGCCGATGTAGAAGCGCACGCCTTCCAAGGAAGTCACGTTAAAACTTCCCAACGCCTGAAGCGTGGGTTGGTCGGCATGTACAAGCATCCATGTGGTGTCGACGGATGTTTGCATTCCCCCGTCATGGATCAGGGTAATCTGGGAAATGTAGTAATCGAGCCGCGAAGCCGTAAACTCAACGCCATTGTTGTTGGCGGCTGTTGCACCGAATTGAAAGGGATTCGCCCCCAGTTTGTGGTTGATCCGGAGAGAGACATTCTGCTGGGCGAAGGAGAAACTCGCAGCAGAGAGGACAAGGAGAAAAATGTACAGTCGCTTCATCGAATTGTGTTTTACTGTTTCCAAAATTCCGGAAAGAATGTGTAAGATAAGGCATTATTCGATGGAAATGCCGTCTCAGCACGACAGAACAGCGTTTTTTTTGACACCAAGACACCAAGGCATCAAGTTGGCGCGCCGTCCTTGGAGTCTTGGTGCCTTGATGGCCGAATTTCAGCCTCAAAACGTTGATTTTTAACAGCTATTCTTGAACTGATCTCGGCATTGCCTATTTTTAGGATGAAAATCAGCACAGCGTTATGAAAAATACATTTACCCAGATCGTTTTTGCCATCACATTGCTCTTCGCACCGTTTTTCGGAAAATCCCAAACGACGGCGATGGATTTCAACCGCTTGGACTGCAATGGCAATATGCAGCACCTGTTTGCTGACCTTGACGCTGGAAATGCGGTGATTTTGGAGTTTTTCATGCAAAACTGCAATCCCTGCATTGTCGCCGCAGGCAAGCTCGAAGCGATGAAAGCCGACTTGCTGGCTGAATTTCCCGGCAAAATCAAGGGCTACGCCATCGGATTCAACAATTCGTATTCCTGCGCGAGCAACATCAACTGGGTGACCACCAACAACGTGACCTCCATCCCGATGGACAGCGGCGCTACCCAAGTGGCCTACTACGGCGGCATGGGCATGCCTACGATTGTCATTCTCGGTGGCGGCACCAACCATTCGGTCCTCGGAAGTCCCTACGTCGGATTTGCCACGAGCGACACAATCACGATGGCTGCCGACATCCGCAACTTCCTGAATACGACCACCGGCATCACCGCAAGCGCATTGACCGCCAATACATTCGACGTTTATCCCAATCCCGCAAATGGCTTGCTCAATTTCCGCTGCAACCTCTCCGCCCACGCCGACCTGTCGCTCCAAATCATGGATTTGACAGGCAAAACCTTGATGACGGTGAACGAGAAAAATGTCGCTGCAGGCGAATTCACACTTCCGCTGAACACTGCCGAATTGACTGCAGGCACCTATTTGATCAAGGCGACCGCCAACGATGCTGTCTTGACCAAGCGATTCACTGTAACCCATTGAGTATGTCTTCGAATTGGTTTTTGCGTGTCGTCACGGCTGCATTGTGCTGCGTGGCGACCCTTCCGGCGAATGCCCAAAATCCCCTGTTGATTCCGGATACCCTTGTAGGACCCAACATTCAGTTGAATGTCGCTGCGGGAACCATGAACTATTTCCCGGGATTGACGACCCCGACGTTGGGTTACAACGGCAATATCTTGGGTCCGACGCTCTTGCTGAATACCGGCGACAGCGTCACCTTCCACGTCACCAATCAGCTCAACACCGCCACCACGGTGCATTGGCATGGCTTTCACGTCGCGCCCGAGCACGACGGCGGACCGCATCAACTCATCGCTCCCAATTCGACTTGGAGTCCGGGGTTCAAGATTCGCAACCGCGCCTCCACGCTGTGGTACCACCCGCATGGCGAGGGCAAAACCGAACTCCAAGTCACCCGTGGTTTGGCAGGCTTTGCGATCGTGCGCGATGCGCAGGAAGCTGCCTTTTGCGCTGCCACGCAAGTATGGCGTCGATGATTTTCCGATTGTACTGCAATCCAAGGCCGTCGATGTCTTGGGGCAGTTTGCCATCGCGACGCACGAAGATTCGATCATGCTCGTCAACGGGATCTTGAATCCCTATTTGAACGTGCCGCAGCAAGTGGTGCGCTTTCGGTTGCTGAATGGCAGCGCCGACCGCACGTATTGGCTGGGCTTGAGCGACAATGCGGACTTTTCATTGATCGCTTCCGACGGCGGATTGTTGTCGGCGCCGCTCGTGACCAACCGTGTGCGCCTGTCTCCGGGCGAACGCGCCGAAATTCTTGTGTCCTTTGCGAGCAGTACGATCGGCGATTCCTTGGATCTGATCAGCTACGCTTCCGAATTGCCCCATGGCATCATCGGCGCCGATACCGTGGGTTTGGGCGCAAACCTGATCGGCGAGGGATATTATACCAATCCGCTGAATGGGCAGGATTTCCGCGTATTGCGGTTGCATGTGATCGCCCCGACGAGTAATCCGATTCTGGCAATTCCAGCGGCATTTGATCCCGTGATTCCGATCGATACGAATGCCGTGGACGAACATCGCCACTTGCATTTTGCGGCAGATACTGCTGGTTTTGGCGAAGTCGCCCTCGTCGACGGCCCCTTCCATATCAATGCGCAGCCGTTCAACATGGATTCGATCAACATCCGCACCCAACTCAATCACAAGGAAATATGGACACTGACGAATGCGACGAGGGTGGCCCATCCGTTTCACATCCATGATATTCAATTTTTTGTGCTCGACATCAACGGCAATCCGCCGCCACCGCAATATGCAGGATGGAAGGACGTGATTTTGGTGATGCCGGAAGACACCGTGCGGTTTGTGGCCGTCTTTGACGACTTCGCCAATGATTCGATTCCCTACATGTACCATTGCCACCTGCTGCACCACGAAGACGACGGCATGATGGGCCAATTTTTGGTGATGAATCCGGCGACCGGTGCCTCCGATGCAGTTCACAATTCGGTCGAATGGACACTTTTTCCCAATCCGGCAACGGATGAAATCCAGCTACTTTGGAAGGGAAATTCGATGCGACAGGCTAATCTTCAAATTTTGGATAGCCAAGGTAAAATTGTTTTGAATCAGTCCTTTCCTGCGAATGGAACGGTGAATATCGACGGCTTATCCGCTGGAATTTACCTGCTCAAAGTATCCACCCGGGAAGGCGTCAGCGTCAAGAAATTCTTGAAGCGGTGACATTGCCGCGTTGTTTTTGCCACCAAGACACCAAATTCCACTTCGTGTCTTTGTGCCTTCGTGGCCGAATTTCAGCGCCCAGCCTCGTGTCTTGGTGCCTTGGTGGCCAATCTCAAACCAAAGCTGATACCTACCTCCCGATCACCAAACGCTTGGCCGTGGACCGTCCCTCCGACTTGGCGACCATCATGTAAATGCCCGGCTTCAAACCACTCACATCGAGCGTCAACTGCCCAACAATGGGTCGTGAAAACAGCATTCGACCTTGCAAATCGAAGCATTCCAACGTCGCATTCGAACCAAAATCAGGATGCAGCACAACCTGCACTTGCGCGGCAGCTGGGTTGGGAAACAGGGAAATAGCATCGGACAAATGGTGTCCTTGGGCAACATTAACTCCGATGTAATTGATTTCCACGGTATGCGTTCCGGGCGCGAGGGGGATGGACGTTTCGAGGACGCCATTGGTGTCGGTATTTGCAGTCGAAATCACGGCTTGGTCCACAAGAATCTGGAACATCGCATTCGGTTCAAGATCAGCTGCGAATATGCCGACGGATCGGCCGCCGGGGATCGTATGGAGCACGTGGTAGCCAACACCGGTATCGCCAACAGCATTGAAAAAGAAGAGGGTATTGTCCCAATCCGTGCCGATGGAAAAAGCATTCTGTTGGCCAAAGCCACCCGCCACGGCAGGCTGATTGTTGTCCCCGATTTTGATCGTATGGAAGAAAACCAAGCTGTCGGTGACCGTCGTCGGGGCAACTTCGATGCGCCACCGTCCCGGCGTCGTATGCACCGTGTCCATGTTCACGCCCACAGGATAATTGGTGCCATCCACCCAGAATTCATAGCCCGTGCCGCCAATGCGGGTCGTGCGTGAGGCCGCAGGCAGCAGGGTACGAATGGCGACATTGCCATTGCCATTCGCCTGCACAATGTCGCGCCCGTCAAAGGTCTCAATATGCCCCGGGACGGCTGCATTCAGCAAGTTTCCATTGATCGTGGGTTGCTTTTGGAAATGGAGCAGCCATTTGGCATCGCGTTGCGCGGTCCCCACGTTGCGCAGGTGCACATGGTCGAGCACGAGCACATGATCCGGCTTGTAAAAGAGCACACGCCTGCGAAAACGGTCGAGTTTTGTGCTGTCATAACTCTGTTCCGCATCCGAAATCGTATAACAATAATCATTGCCGCTGCCCCACAATACCCAATTTCCCCGCTGATATTGCGGCTCGAAGATGTTGTTGTAATTCATCAAGGTCGGAGACTCGATTTGCCCGCCGTCGTTGCTTACGTTGACGCCCCAATTGGTGTATTGGTCGGTGGAATCATACACCAAAATGCTGTTGTGGGCGATGGTGCGCTGATAGTAATTGATGTAATGCGCATTCCCGTAAGACGCATAATACCCCGAATTCACGATCTGCGGCGCATTTTTGTAGACGCAAAAGGTATTGTTGTCGCGGTGGTCGTGCGACGACTTTTTGTTGGGGGCATCGTAAGTCCAGACCAAGGCGGCGTCGGATTCCCAACTCGTTCGGCTGACGGACAAGCCCGTTTTGTCGCTCCACCAATCGTGGGCGATGTCAGGCTTGGTGACCACCGGCATCCCGAAATCTTTGTACATCAACTTGTTGTACACGGGATTGGTCCAGCCGAGATTGCCCGGCTGACTCCAATATTGCGCAAGCCAAAGGCTGCGTGGATCGTTGAATTCGCGGGCATGTTGGTAGATGACGCGGTCGGCTTGGATATTGGTGAAGCCGTCGCCCCAATTGATCGTCCAGCCGTCGGGTTGGATGAAATACCAGTATTGATTGATCGAATTCAGCACCCAAGGCAGGTCATGGAAAAAATCGGCCCCCGTGGCAATGCGCATGTTTTCGAAGAATTGAAACTGATCAATCAGGCTCCACATGGAATACGCCGCCGTCCAATTCCATCCGCCATCGTCGTCGCGGTAATGCCCGTAACAGGGGAAAAAGCCATTGGTGAATTTGTCGAGCGTGATGCGGTACCACCGTTCGACGGTGTCGACCTCGGCATTGCTGAGTCCGTCAGCGCTGTCGAGCACGAGGGCAAATTGGTTGGCAAAGATGGTATTCCAGGCGTTGTGGCTTGAGACGTAGCTGTTGCCAGCATTGGACGTGATGTAGGTATTCATAAAATACCGTTCGGCCTTGTACAGATTGCGGGCGAGGTTTTGCCGCATCGGAATGGGCAGGTCATCGTGGCACCAATCCAGGAAAATGCCTCCGATATCGCTCAATTCGCGGATATTGTCTTCGTTGCCATACCAATCGTAATGCGCAAAATTGAGCGTATCCCAGCGGGTGTTGATTTTTGAAATGACGAATCGGCAGCGCTTGAGCGCCAACGGATCATGGTTGATGCGGTAGAGCGAAGCCACATAAATCGCCTGAAGATGTGACCAATTGCTGGAGAAATCCCAAGTCCAAAGGGTGCTGTCCGTCCCGAGCAGGTAAAGCTGCGGATCGTTGTACCAATTGTTGTTGACCGCATTCACAAAGGTCGTGTAGGTGGTCCCGCATTCCCCGATGGCCCGAATTGGCCTGCAAATAGGCAAAACGGGTGGAGTCGACGTAGATGCGCGGCCGTTGAGAGTGGATGTCGGGATAGACCTGTGCATGCGCGATGCCGGCAAACAGCATCAGCAACAACAAAAGGAGATTTTTCATCGGCGACCGTGGATTTGATCCAAGTGGAATTCACCGAAAGGTAGGGAAATAATCAGTCGGGAATGTGAGCACGCAATAAGTGCATATCTCCTCGACCGTCATGTCGCCCATGGTCATATCGCGGCACCGTCATGTCGACCGGAATCCTCAAGGAGCATAGCGACGCCGAGGATGGAGAGGAGACATCTGTAGGCTTCGCTGACCGGTTTCGCTGACCAGTCTCGCTGACCGAGAAGGTGCTACTTTGCGCCCAGATGTCTCAGCTGCGTTTCGGCTACGCTTCGCTTCGCCTGCACTCCGTTCGACATGACAAGATGGGACTACGCTTCGCCTCCACTCCGTTCGACATGACGAAAGGGGGGCGCGCTGTACCTAAAAAACTGCCACCAAAACAATCCCTCAAAACTCCGGATGCACCGGCTTGTTGGCCAAAATCCCCTCAATGCGTTCCATCACTTCCGGGGTCAAGAGCGCCACGGTGTCGAGGGCTTTGAGGTTGTCTTCCAACTGCGACAACTTGGAGGCACCCATAATTGCGGTACTGACATTCGGATTTTTGATGGTCCAAGCCAATGCGAGACGGGGCATGGTCGTGCCGATTTCTTCTGCCAAGGTCACCAATTTGCCCACTTTGGCAATGTTTTCCTCGACCAAGACGCGGTTTTTGAGCCAATCCATCCCTTCGATGTCGAGACGGGTTTTGTCCACGTTGGCATTGTTGTATTTGCCTGTGAGCAAACCACTTGCCAACGGTGACCATATTGTGGTGCCGAGGCCCATGCCATCATACAATTTTTTGTATTCGACCTCCACGCGGTTGCGGGTAAACATATTGTATTGCGGTTGCTCCATTGTCGGTGGAATCAGATTGTACTGCCGCGCGACACCATAAGCTTCCTGCAATTCCTGTGCACTCCATTCGCTCGTGCCCCAATACAGGATTTTGCCCTGCTGAATCAAATTGTGCATCGTCCAAACGGTCTCTTCGACGGGCGTACTTTTGTCGGGACGGTGGCAAAAATAAAGGTCCAAATAATCGACCTGCAAGCGTTTGAGTGCCGCATGGCAGGCCTCCGTCACGTGTTTGCGGCTCAATCCGAATTGCGTGGGCTTGTCCCCGCCCCAATAGACTTTGCTCGACACGGTATAGGTGTCACGACGCCATCCGGATTTGTGCAGGATTTCGCCCATGACAACCTCGCTTTGCCCTTTGGAATAGATTTCGGCATTGTCAAAGAAGTTCACCCCGCCATCATAAGCCCTGTGCATCAGCGACTCCGCCGTGCCATCTTCGATTTGTTTGCCAAACGTGAGCCATGAACCAAAGGAGAGGACGCTCACTTTGAGGCCCGATTTTCCAAGTCTTCTATATTCCATTCTGTCGAATCGTTTTTGTGGGGCAACCGCGAATTGAGGGTGCGTGTTAGGGAAACTGCCATCGGGCGAATTGGTTTTGCGGAGGCGCGGAAATGTTGTGGCACTTTTGGGTTATCCACGCCACCCTCTTTGAATTTGAAATTTGGCCGAAAGTTATCCACCAATGACTTCTGAAGTACATCAAATGACTTGTTGGGGTCCCTCGAGGGACTTCCGAGGTCAATCGAATGACTTCTGAGGTCCCTTGAGTGACTTGTTAGGGTCCCTCGAGTGACTTCCGAAGTCCCTTGAGGGACTTGTTGGGGTCCCTTGAGTGACTTCCGAAGTCCCTTGAGGGACTTGTTTGGGTCCCTCGAATGACTTCTGAAGTCCCTTGAGTGACTTGTTAGGGTCCCTCGAGTGACCTTTGAAGTCCCTTGAGTGACTTCAGAGGCCATTCGTTCAACTTCAGAAGTCATTCGATCTACTTCCGAAGTCCCTTGAGTGACTTCCGAGGTCCCTCGAATGACTTCCAAGGTCCCTTGAGTGACTTCCGAAGTCCCTTGAATGACTTCCAAGGTCCCTCGAATGACTTCAGAAGTCATTCTGGACGCAATGGAGGCCGATTTTGCTTTTTTGGGGTCCGTAGGCTAAAGACCTACGGTAATTGAGTAGCCTGGGTGGTGAGATCGGGTTGGCGCTGAAATTGAGTCATCGTTGTGCTGTGGATGCCGGCCCTATTGACTCAATTTCAGCGGTTGGTGTGATCGGCGGATAGTTGACTCAATCTTTAGATCAGCGAAGCTAATTTCTGGTGGTTTCAACCTCCGGCGGGGGCGGGGCGCAGGCTTTTGTGGTTGCGGGAAACGGAATCTGTTCTGGTGTTGGGTGGGCGTTTGGTTGTTAGAGACGCGATGAATCGACGTCTCTAACAACCAAACGTGGGACCTGTTGCGGCTTTGGTCGTGCATTTCTTTTTGCCTTGATGGCAGGACCCTGCGATCCAATCGGCCATTGGACGCATTGCAACAGGGTTTAGCTTTTTAATGCAAATTTAATCTACTGACTTGCTTGGAATTCTGGAATCCATCTTGTAGCTTCACAATCAGCAATTTTCTTTTACCAACTTTATTCCAAACTAAATGAAACACTCACTCACCCGGCTACTCCTTATTCTAGTACTTACCGTGGCTAGCCTCACCGTCTATTCGCAGCCTGTCAATCAGGTTTTTGAGGAATGGGTGACAGCCGACGGGACACAAAACTATTTTATCAAGGCTGCGGTGGAGACGGACCCGGATGGGGTTACTGGAAATCGGGATTGTTTGAAGGTTTCGGCACCATCGTGGGGACTCCGGAGGAGTCAAACCTTTATAGAAAACAGTACATTCCGCCACCTTTCGACTCCAGCGGAGTCGCACATTTACGGCTCCAACTGAAAAGCCAAACGGATACGAAGGCATCGACTTCGTGACAGTAGGAAAATTAGAACCACTTCACTAATTTCAGGAGATGTACAACTTTGACGGTGCTAACATGGGTTTCAGGAGGGCTTGCAGAATCCTCAGTCGCTTCGCTCCTTTCGGATTGACCAGAGGCACAGTCGCCAACATGAGCACGGGCTACGACATCCATACGGTCAAAATCGACACCTTAATGAATGTGCTTTGGGATGTGGACTATTCTTCCTCAGGCAACCACGACGACGAAGGCAACGCCCTCGCCATCGACCCGAGCAATGGCAACGTCTATGTCGGCGGATTTAAAGATGTTTCAGGGCAAGGAACGGACTTCGTGACCTTGATGTACAATGACGCAGGCAGCCTTCAATGGTCCGCGATGTGGAATGATACCGCCGATGGCGGCGACACGGTCAAAGCTTTGGTCGTGGATGCAAGTGGCAACGTAACCGTCACAGGTTCAGCATGGAATGGCAGCAGCTTGGATTACCATACGGTTCAATACGACGATACGGGCACCCTTCTTTGGGAACGTAGCTTCAACGACAAATACAATTTCACGGATGCGCCCATGGACATCGCCCTCACGAGCGACAATGGCGTGGTGGTGACCGGACAAAGCCTAAACCCAGACAGCACTTGGAGTTATGTCACCGTCAAGTACTTGGCGCATGAATTTATCTTGCCCGTGGACAGCGACAGCGTCTCGACGAGCCTTCGATGGCTCACCAACCGCGATCAGCTGCTCGATACAGACACCAACTTGGTGGAGCGGGTCAAGTATTACAGCAACCAATGTTATCCCAATCTCTATTTCATGGCGGACACGCTCAGTTACGTGTTTTTCCAAGGCGTAGATACCACCAACAATGACACCCTCCACCGCATCGACATGACCTTCAACGGCGCCAATGCTGCACAAAAGCTCCTGCCGATGGACAAAGAAAGCTACTGGAACAACTATTACCTCGGTCATATCCCCGAAGGCAGACCCTTCGTTTCCCTCCACGACCGCCTCGTCAAGCAAGAAGTTTGGCCCAACATCGACGTGGTCTATTCCAGCAATCAACGCGGATTGAAATACTACATTGTCGTCCATCCTGGTGGGGAAACTGGCGCCATTTCCTTGGAATACCACGGGTATGATGCACTCTCCGTTGATGGAAATGAAGCCCTTGTGATTGAGAGTTCAATTGGGGAGTTGGTGCAACCGCAGGCCTTGGCTTATGAGATGGATGCCAATGGAGAGTTGGATTTGTTGGCTTGGCAGCCGGAGTATTTGGTTTCAGGGGGTGAGGTGACGTTTGATGCGATTGGGAGCTGGACCGGGGATTTGGTGATTGAGGTGAATTGGGGGTATGTTAGCTATGAGGCCGTTGGTGCAAAACGGTGGTGGGGAACTTACTTGGGAGGGAGCGGGAATGAATTTGCATACGACCTCACGATCGATCAGGCAGACAATCTATATGTTGCCGGCAGTACAGGAAGCTCCAATTTTCCGATATATGGTGGATCAATTTATCAACCTACATTTGGAGGCAATATCGATGCATTCGTTGGAAAATTCAATAATCAATATCATCGGGAGTGGATTTCATATTTTGGAGGAAATGGGGAAGATCAGGGATACGGGGTTGCCCATGATTTGAACAGTGGTACGGTATTTTTGTGTGGGGAAACAAATTCTTCGAATCCCAGCATTCCTTTTCCATACCAATTATCGATTTCAGGCTCTTATCAAGATGTACTGATAAAAGGATATATAGCTGGTTTTGACGATTTTACTGGTTCAATTAATTGGCTAACAGGCTTTGGAGGTCTTGGCACAACTTGTAAAAAGATTAAAACTGATGTGGACGGAAATATCTTTGTAGTTGGAAACTCGGAGCAACAGAGCCATTTGGTAACCTGCACACCACCAACTGGATTCTTCCCAATTTGTGTACCGGGTTCTGCTTATGGACAAGAATTGAGAGGCTCCATGAGCAGTATTTCTCAGGATGGGTTTATTGTAAAATTTACCCATGATCGCTCCTTGTATTGGAGTACATTTTTTGGAGGTGAAGAAAGTGAGAACCTTCATGGATTGGCAATTGACGATGCTCGGGACCTGCTTTACATCGTAGGTAGCACAAGCAGTTCCACAGTGTTGTTTACCACAGATCCCTTTCCTACCTGGAACCATAGCGGATATTTCCAGGATTTGAATATCCCGAGTATTGCAGGTGATGTTGATGGGTTTATTGCTCAATTTTCCACAAATGGGGAACCAAATTGGTCCACTTTTTTTGGAGGAACAGGGAATGATGAAATTACCGATGTTGAGGTAAGTGATGCCCCAAATTCCGAAGGCTACTTGATGATCTGTGGCCATACCACCAGCGACACTTATGCCGCTACAATGAATTTGGAACCAGGTTTTGGCAACGAAGGATTTCCTCACTTTAACGGTGGTTTGGCATTTGACGAGGCCTATGGAGGCGGAGATCATGATCCATTTGGGGCTATGTTTGACGACAAGGGAGATTGTATTTGGTCATCCTACCTTGGGGGAACGGAAGATGAGGGAATTCATTTCCGCTCACCAAGTATTTCGGTAACCGAAAGTGGAGCTTTTTACATAGGTGGCTTCACATACTGTGGTTCAAACTCCTCCGCTCAATACCCGCATTTCGTAACTAACAGTTCGTTTCGTAGCCAACCTACCCATGCAGGTGTCTCTGCAGCCAACTTGGTTGGTGATGCCTACTTGTTTCGGTTTAATAACAATGCCCAGTTCGAGTTTGGTACCTATTTTGGGGGAAATGATTTATTACACACACCACAAGGTGCCAATGACATACTAGGAGCGATCGAATGTGATGATTCACATGTTTATTTGGCAGGCGGGACGAGTTCGAATTCAAATTTTCCACTCAGTCGGCCGTTTTCAAACTCCTACTATTCCTCAGCAATTGGGGTTCCTAGCCAGACAAGTTCGTCGGCCTTTTTGGCCCAAATCCAGGTAGATCCTTTTGTTGGAATCGCAGCGCCACCAACTCAATTACCAGGAATTTCAATCTATCCAAACCCAAGTGCGGGCAAGGTTACCCTCGCGTGGCAAAGTAAAATGCCAAGTAAGGTCTTGATTAGCGTGTATAACAGTTTTGGACAACTTATTCTTCAAAATGATGGTTCTGAGGTAATTGGAGCAAACCAACAAGTTATCGATTTGACTGGACAGGCGCCGAGTCTATATATCGTCAACATTCGTAGTAAAAATGGGGAATTCTCCGCAAAAGTCATTTTGTTATGAAAAGGATTTGCGGTTGCATTTTATTCACATTCTTTTTAATCAGTGTATGTTTTGCGCAACTCTGGGAACCCTTGGCTGGTGGAACATCATATTCAATAAGGAATGTATTTGCAGACTCGATTAGCAAAAAGCTATACCTCGTCGGGCATTTCAAATATGCTGGCGACACGATGGTGCTGGGAATCGCCGAATGGGACGGCCAAGCTTTCAAATGCCTTGGAGGAGGTATTCCCGATCCATGGTATTGCCTTCCTTCAAATTACGCAGTCTGCATCAGCCCGTCTTTTATTTACAGCTATAACAATCAAGTCTTTGTAAGTGGCAATTTTGACACGATCGGTGGGGTCTATCCCATTGACGGCCTGGCAAGATGGGATGGCTCCCAATGGATTGATTGCGGAAATCCGACGAGTGCATTATCATCTCCGTCACGGATGGAAGACTCTTTGGTTGGGCGTTTGATTCCATCGAGGAACAAGGCCCGATGCAAGTCCTTGGACAATGGAACGGATTAGAATTGAACAATTTGGACACAGATGACATTTCTCCAATCGGTCGGCCCATTTCAAGTCGAGTTTTACAAAGGGGAATATTATTTCGCGGGTAACTTTAATCATCCAGATGGATACAAAGAAATCATTCGGTGGGATGGAGCAAATTGGAGAACCGTTGGCTCTGGAGTTAGGAATGGACGTTGAGCGTAATCAGAGTATTCAGAGGTCAGTTCTTTGTGGAGGAGAGTTCCATGCTGCTGATGGCAATCCTGCAAGTAATTTCATGGCTTGGGACGGCAACCAATGGTACAATCCCTTCCCTAAAGTACTCTTTCACCAACAAGTAAACAAATTGGAAGATCATTGAGGCAGAGCTGTTTATGGTTGGAACCAGCAGTATGCCAAGGTGACAATTTGGGAAGGCCCTTTACAACCTTGCAAACTATGATGGTCACAAGTTTTGCTCCTTCGGCGGGCTTAACACTTATCCTTGGGATGTCGCAGGATTTGACAATGAAATCTTTGTAACTGGGGGTATGGGTATTCGTCTCTATGACAGTTTGACCAATTCGATTGGAGATACAATTAAATTCCTTGGTCACTGGATCGGCGGCGACTCCACCGACATCTGCATCTCCCAACCCGTCCGCATCCAAGACCCTACATGGACGCAAAATGCTACCATCTCCCTCTACCCCAATCCAACAAATTCATCCTTCACGCTGACCCTCCCGCCCAACACATCCACATGCACCCTCAAAATCCACGACATCACCGGCCGCGAGGTCGCGCCTGCCCGCACCTACCGCGCGGGTGACCCGCCTGTGGATGTGGCGCACCTGAGCGCAGGGCTGTATTTTGTGGAGGTGCGCGTCAAGGATCGGGTTGAGGTGGTGAAGTTGGTGAAGGAATAATCCGGGAAGGCAGTCCCCATTTTCGCATTCCCATTCGAATTCCTATCTTCGGGGCAGTAATTTTCCACCGTTGATGTCTATGAATAAGTTTCAGTTCATTTTCCTTTTTGCGATGGCCTCGCTGATCTTTTCCTGCGAATCCAGTTCCACTACGACCACAGATGCCAACCCTGCGGCGGCAAGCGGTGACTCCGTGGCGCCGGCGCCGACCAATCCGCAAGCAAGCACTGAGATGGCGGTCAAACTCGCTTGCCGCGAAATTCGCAATTTGGACGATATCAGCCCGCTTTCCGAAATCCAGTTGATCATCGGAAGCCAAACCATCATCGTCGACTCCGCAAGTACCTGCGCCGAAATCACGCCCGATGCATGGGACAATTTTGAAATTCCAAAGGATGCCAAAGCGGCAGTCGGTGGTTGGTGGGCAGGTGCCGGAGACTATTATTACCTGAAAATCGAAGGTGCTGATGCCGTGGTGATGTACGGTTGGGCCGAGGAAGGTGCCGACGAAAAGGACATGTATCAGTACAAAGAAGTGAAACGCGCCAAATTGGTGGCAAGCTTCTAGGTCGGCGCATGCAGCTATGAAAACCAGCTGGGAAAGGCGCAAAGGCGACCACCTCGAATACTGCTTCTTGCGAGACGGCTACGTGACCGCCGGCGCCAATGACGGCACCATCGAAAGCGACGCTGCGGGCGCAGTGACCTTCGAAGCATTCCTGTCCGGCCAATACCAAGACAGCATTCGCGCAGCTTTCGGGCCGAAGGTTTTGCAGGAAGTGATCGCGGCAGTGTTGGCCTTGAAGGATGCCCCACCCCATGGCACGGCAGAATGAATACGGTCCCCACCCATTCGGCAAGCCTTCCCAAGCGCCTTTTCCAAGCTGCTCTCCTGATCGCCTACGCCTACTTTTGCTGGCTGATGCTCGAGATTTCGCTGCAGTACATTCCGATCCACACCGACGTGGCCTTTTTGCGCATCAAGCAGGACGAAATCGCCCTCGGATACTATAAAATCGCCTTTTTTACGCATGTCTTCGCGGCGCCACTCTGTTTGTTGGCCGGCTTCACGCAGTTTTCAAAGTTGATTCGGCGCAAATTGCCCAAGGTGCATCGGTGGAGCGGTTGGCTGTATGTCACTTCCGTCATCGGATTTGCAGCTCCCTCCGGATTCGTGATGGGCGTACATGCCAACGGCGGATGGCCTTCGCAGCTAGCCTTTTGTTTGTTGGGGGCTTTGTGGCTGATTTTTACTATTTTGGCAGTGAAGCGTGCCGCCCAAGGTGACTTCAAGGCGCACCGCGCTTGGATGATCCGCAGTTTTGCGCTTGCCCTCTCGGCCATTACCTTGCGTGCCTGGAAATGGATCTTGGTCGGCCTGTTTGAACCCCGCCCGATGCACGTGTACATGCTTATCGCGTGGCTCGGTTGGACGCTGAACCTTCTTGTTGCAGAAATCATCATTCGAAAAATAAAACAATGAAAAAGACCCTGTTCTACTCCTTTTTGAGCCTCGCGGTTCTTGCCGGATGCGCGGACAAGTCCTCCGAATCCACCTCCGGTACCGCTGCGGCGACTGGCGATTCGGTAGCCTCGACCGCCTCGACCGCAGAAACGGCCTCCTCTGCAAAAGTCGATGAGACAGCTGAATTAGGCTGCTACGTCGGCGAATTCGTAGCTGAGAAATTCCAGAAAGGAAAGAACCCAAGCCATAGCAACCGCATCAACATCTCAATCGATGAACTGAGCGATTACAAGGTGAAGGGCCACAGCGTCGTCGCTGGAAATTCCCGTCCGTTTTCAGGCACTTACGACATCAAGGAAGACGGAAGCTACACGATCGAGGCCGCAGAGCCCGGCGATGACAAGTACGACGGCAAATTCTCCTTTGTATTGGATCCGGCTTCGCGTACCGTCAGGGGCACTTGGGTTGCCAACGACCCCAAACTCGCGGTGACCGAACGCAGCTACGACCTCATTTACAAGACCTTCAAGTATGATCCCGACGCCGAATTGCCCGAAGAGGTAGGTTGGGCAGATCTTTATTCGACCGTTCCCGATCCCGAATGGCAGCGTGCCGAGCGCACCACCGATGAAGTCACCAAATACAATGCTTCGAAGGTCAAGCTCAAGAAGGAGGACGTCGAAAACATGTACAAAAGCGACATGGAAATCCTGCGCAATTCGATTTATGCGCGGCACGGCTACAGCTTCAAAACCCGCAAAATGCGTTATGTTTTTGACACCTACGTCGATTGGTACATTCCGATGAGCACCGATGTTTCCAAGGAATTGACCCCACTCGAGCAAGAAAACATCGCCTTGCTCAAGCGCTATGAGCAGCATGCCGAGACCTATTATGATACGTTTGGGAGGTAGGAAGCTGAATTGATATGAATGCAGACGGCTCGAATCGGAAGCAAAATGCTCTGTGCGCCATTGCAGCTTAAATTTCGCCTCACCCCCGCCCCTCTCCACAAGTTCGCTTGACGCGAATTTGTGGAGAGCGGTGCCGTCAAGGGTGCAATTTGTGCCTAGGCCTGTCGTAATCCCTGCCGTATTCCAATACCCATTACGGCCCCCCTCTCCGCGATTTTTCCGCAAGAAAAAAACGTGGAGAGGGGCGGGGGTGAGGCGACGACGTTGGCCGAACCTCTCACTTTTCATCTACGAAAATCGATTTCCAGGGCTGAATCCTATGCGAATTTTCCTGTTGGCAATGTTTTTTGCCCTCACCTTCACCACCTCGCCCGCGCAGCGCAATCTCACATTGCACCTTTTCGCCCCGGGCTTGCCCGACACGACAAAAGTATATGTCGCCGGCAATGCCGAAGCCCTCGGCGGATGGAATCCCGGCAAGGTAATGTTGCAGTTTCAAGGCCAATCCAATTGGAAACTGGTCGTACAGCTCCCTGACAATTCGCCCGTCGAATACAAATACACGCTCGGAAGTTGGGAGAAGGAAGGGCTGGATGCGCAAGGAAAGGTGCGGACCAATTTCAAGATCACCGACCCGGCGCAGACGGTGGCATTCGACACCATCACACGTTGGCTGGATGGGAAGCGCGCAAGACCTTCGGGAAAGGTCACCGGCGAACTGCATTACCACCGCGATGTACAGCCTGTGGGATTGGCAAAACGCGACGTCGTGGTTTGGTTGCCTCCGGGTTATGCGGAGAATTCCAAGCGACGTTATCCCGTGCTGTACATGCACGACGGGCAAAATCTATTTGATCCCGCGACGAGCAGCTTCGGGGTGGATTGGCAGGTGGATGAGACCTGTGACAGCCTGATGCGGGCTGGCAAAATTCCGCCAATGATCGTCGTGGGCGTGTACAACAGCAGCGACCGCCGCGCCGAATACAGCCCCGGCGAAAAAGGAACGGCCTACGTCCACTTCTTGATCCACCAACTCAAGCCGTTGATCGACAGTGTTTACCGCACCGATCCGAGACAGAAGTCCACCTATACCGGCGGTTCGTCGATGGGCGGGCTGATTTCGTTTATGCTGGTTTGGGAGCATTCGGATGTGTTTTCGAAGGCGATCTGCATGTCGCCGGCCTTTCAGTTTTTGCAGTTTGATTATTTGCCGACGGTGAATCAAGACCAAGGAAAGCGCCGCAAGGCCGTTTGGTACATCGACAACGGCGGAAAAGGCTTGGAAATCACGCTGCAACCGGGCATCGATGCGATGCGCAAGGCCTTGGTCGACAAAGGCTACCGCGAAGGCAAGGACTTTTTCTGGGTCATCGATCCGGAGGCCGAGCATTTCGAATCCGCCTGGGCCAAACGGATGCCAAAGGCACTGGAATTGCTGTTGGGCAGGTGAAGCATAGTCTTTGAAATTCTTGCCACGAAGACACGAAGGCACGAAGAAATGCATGTCAACTTTGTGTCTTTGTGTCTTCGTGGCCAATAAAAAAAACAAGCAATTCACCGAATACAAGCCAAAAGCGCAGCCTCGAGGGCGGGCATATCCGGCGAAGAGGCACTGAGAATGTACCGTTTTTGCTGACCGTTTTCTTCTGTCAGAATCGTGCCTGAACAGTTGTTGCAGAGTTCGCGGTGGAAGACTTTGTTGTCGATGGCCGCATTGAATGCCGAGACCAAATGCATGTATTCTTGGTCGGAAAGGGCCTTTTCCAACTGCTGGGGTGCCGTCGCGGTTGCACCCAACGAGGACTTCCCGTTGTTGGAAAATAGCAGTCGGGGCCCCTCATCGAGTAGTTCGAATACATTTCCTATTTTGTCGCTGTAGCGATACATAAGCAAGCGTTGAAGGTCCGACTAGAATAAATTTAGGCCAAATTCGGGAAAAAGACAAATCCAAGGATGAACGCAACATGAAAAGTAAATGCTCAAATCCCTCCAACTTTTCACTTTTAGCTTTTCACTTTTCACTTCTAACTCAGTCTTCGTTCCAAATGAATCCATCCACTTGACCCAGCGCAGGCGCCTGAAGACCAAGGGCCATTGAGCATCAGCACACCTTTCACCCAATTCGGCCGAAGTTTGTAATCCTTGAGGCACCAATAGGCATAGGACCAGAGATTTTGGCGTTTGATGCCGAGTTCGCGAAATTCCACGCTACCCTCTGGGGCCCATTCGCCAACCAAATCCATGACACCCAAAATATGCGTGCTATCCTCCATGTTGATTTGCGCTTCGCCTACCAATTCATCTCCATCGACCTCCAAATTCAGCCTGAAATGATACCTTTCCGCCAAACCACGCGGCTTTTGGGTGATATAACCGACCCATTCGCCCGCCATATCTTCCCGGGTTTGGGCGAAAAGCGGAAAAGCATTGGCAAACAATAGGACAAGCAACAAAACAATCGTACGATTCATAGAATCTCCCTGATTTTGACCAAAGAACGCGAAGCAGGCCCATTGGTTACAGGTTATTTCGGATTGGCCTGTCCCAGAGGAACAAAGGCAACAAAAAACTGCCCCGAATTTCCTACATTTAGCCTCAAAGTGCCCTTGCAATGCGAGAATCCAAACTTTGTCAGCATTTGTTGCAGTTGCCCGAACCGATGCGCAAGCAATTTCGGCTGTACTTGGCTTCGCCCTATTTTAATCCACTGCCGCGGTTTGTCGACTTGTTGGACATTCTCGAAAACCATTTGCTCAAGTACAAATCCCGGAACATGACCGAAGAGGCCGTTTGGGTGCTGTACTTTCCCAAAAACCCATTCGACCGCAACAAACTCCGGAAGGATTGCACCGCGTTGCTCAAACTTTTGGTTGCATTTTTGAGTCAAGCTGCTTTTGACCTCGACCGCCCGCAGCAATTTTCGTTGCTCATTCGTCAGTTGAATGCTTTGGAATTGCATCCCTATTTCAAGGCGTATGCAGAGGAGGCTGACGAAGTCTTGAAGGAAGCCGAGGCGAATGGAAAACCCGTGTTTGGCATTGTGGCAGACATCGGACTCGAACATTACCGCAATGACCTGTCCCAAAATTTCCGCAATTCGGATGTCGATCTCGGCAAATTGATTGATGCTGCCGAACTGGATTATTGCATTCGGAAGATGGAATTGCTGTATGCGAAGCTCAATCATTGGATCGTTACGGCAAAGGGGCAACGCAGGCAGGAGGAGGCTTTTTTAGAGCTTGTTGGACGCCGATTGGCAGACCTTCCCGCGCAAACCAAAATGTATTACCATCTCTACGAATGCACGCGCGAAGCCACGGCGGAATCCCATTTCCATGCCTTTCGCGAACTGCTGCGCGGGATGCAGCCCTCCCCCAATCAGGCCGATATGTACCTCGCGGCATTGAATTATTGTGCGCGGAGACTCAACGTGGGCCGTTCGGATTACCTTTCTGAAACCCATTTTTTGCACCGCGAAATGTTGGATCTCGGCCTGATGGCGCCCGTTCTGAATCAGATTTCGCCCAATTTCAAGAATGCGGTCGTCGTTGCGGCACGATTGGGCGAAGTTGCCTGGGCCAGAAAGTTGGTTGATTCCTTCGAAGACACCCTGTGTTTACCCCAAAATCTCAACGCGAAACAATTCGCCGAGGGCATCATCGCCTTTCATGAGGGGAATTTGCAACAGGCAGAACCTTGTTTCCACCGGCTGTTGGGTGATTTCGAAGACATTTTCTACGGATTGGATGCGCGCGGCTATTTGCTGCGGATTTATTATGAACTCGGCAACCAAATCGGCCTGGAGTCGCTGCTGGAAAGCTACCGCATGTACATCAAGCGCAACCCCGCGCTCACGCCCGCCCGCAGGGAAAGCCACAGCGAATTCATCCGCTACGTCCGCCGCCTCACCCATGTCAATCCGCACGACGAAGCCGCCCTCACCCGCCTGGAAACAGAAATCCAACAAGGCACCCGCATTCCCGCCACCGCTTGGCTCCTCCAAAAAGTGCAAGCCCTGAAGCGACGGTAATATTGAAGCGGCGGCAGTGATGAAGCGTCGGCCTCCGGCCGAACGCTGATCGACCGCACGCCTCCGGCGTAATAAAGAAAGTTCCAAGATGCTGAAAATGAAAAGATAAGCGTCACAGAAGCGGCGGCCAAGTTTTGAAGCGGCGGCCTCCGGCCGAACGCTGACCCTGCAGCAAAGCCTCCGGCTTGCGAATGTCATCAAGCGCATCACGACCTTTTTTACCCAAAAACAGAAACAGCCCATCGGTTCCCCGACAGGCCATTCCCAAAAAATCATTCCCAAGAAAACCAACTCACTCGCGCAGTACCCGCTGACGGAACTTCACCACCTTCCCCGACAAAACCTCCGCGCAATAAACCCCGGGCGCAAGCCCCGCGATATCCGCCAGCCCAATTCCGCCCACATCCGTCAACGCAAACTCCACCGACCGTCCATCCATTCCGGTGAAGCGCAAAGCGTCAGCCCCGCCATCGGCACCCACAAATTCCCTGAAGTCGGATTCGGATAACAAACCAACCGTTCCGCAGACGCCGAATACACGGGCTCCGCCACCGGCGCGGCCATTTTCAAATCCACATTGTCCACGATCACGATCCCATCTACAGCGACCACGAGGCTATTCGCAGCCACATTGTTGAATGCCGAAACCAAGGGAAACGAGAAGGCAAACCCATTTCCCGACTGCGGCAAATGGTCGCTCAACACCAATTCAACGTGCAAAATCCGCGTGCTCCCATCCACCGAAACGGATTGCGAAACCTCAACATCGTCAAACAGCCACGATCCCGCCACCGCAATCGCCAGCGAACTCGTCGGCAAAACGGCCTCGTCGCTCAAGGTAATGTCCAGCTTGAGCCCCAACACGTCCGCCGCCGGCGAAGCCACGCTGCCCAGCTCAAAGGAAAACGTCCCCGTCTGATTGGCATTCAACGTCCCGCCCGAGACATCGTGATCATTCGCAAAACTCGCCAAATCGACTTCAAACGTCGCCTGCGCCATCGACCGAAGCGGCAAAAACCCCATCAGGAAGCAGCAAACGAATACAACAAACTTTGTGAACGGGACAAAGGTCCCCCCGATCCGGGCATCATTCGCCTGGATCAACTTTTTAGGTTGATACATAAAGACTATTGGTTAAAGTGTGAGAAGAGGAAAAACGTGGCTCAGTGGCCACTTTGGCAAAGGCATAGATGTTCCATCACGTCGGGCCCAACGCGTGGATCGGAAAAACAAATGGAAGCCTGATTGCTAGGCCGTCTTGGACTTAGTGTTATTCAAAAACTCCATGATTTTCAAAAGTTGGTGTTGAGAAATACGTTTCCAGCGCACTGAAAGAGCCCTTCGGTCAATGCCAAAGTTGCATGCTGCGCTGCTGGAACAAAGGTGGGGGAAGGGGACGGGGCTTGTAAATGAAGTTTGGGGGGATTATTGGAAGTCATGATACATACTCAATCGCAAATGCTTATCCTCTTGGCAATCAAAGAGCATTTTTAAAATAAGCATTATTAGATGTCATACCTACTTTAATAGGCAAAAATAGAAAATGCAGGCACAAGCACTCAGGCTTCTCGCAGGAAGCGGTGCTTTCAACACTGGTGGGATAGCTATTTTATTGGGGCATCCTCGCGTTCTGTTCGTAAGTAGGTCTGTATAAAAGGCCTCACAGACCGAATGTTCACGATCGGAGCTTGATAGGGATTACCATCCATTGCAGGCGAAATCGAGATTTCTAGCATGTCCAGATTGCACAGCCAAATTTGCCTGCGTCGCATTTTGACCTCTGGCAAATTGTCGACGATGTCCGCCAAGCCGATTCCGTCGAGCATGTTGAATTTTTCGTCAACGTCATGTCTGTATGGCATGTCAGCTGGCAAAGTTTCTTGATAGCGGAACTTCAGGCAATGGGTTGGATTTGCGATTAGATCCATCGGCCATAAATCGGTGTGGTATTCAAGGCAACGATCAGGTGGATATCGACTGTAGTAGCCATCGAGAGTATTGTCGATATCAATGAAAAGAAGAGAGTCAATCATCGTAAAAAGTGCAGTATCACCAATAAAATATCGAGTGGGAATATCATTTCCATAATATTTTACATAAAAATCTGCACCAGAAAAAAACGCAGTGTCACGCTTAAGATTGACTGTAATGTCTGCTACGTTAGCCAAAGGAAGAAATGGTTCGACTGCACCAAGCAATTGTGGCACAGTCGAAATTTTCCTCGAAAAACCATGGGGTTCTCGATATCCTCCTCGTTGATTTCCAAGCTGACAAATTACCGTGTTTAGAATTTCTTCAATTTTACTGATTTTGACAATCCTTGTACCTACAACATCCTGTTCATCAAGTCGGTTCCATACTGTTTTCCCATTCTTCATGCTGAAGTCCTGAATTCCGCCGCTGCCAACCACCATACCGACCAGATGGTAACTACTTTTGCTTGAACATGAACAATCAATATGCTTTTGAAATACTGGCGAGCCAGAGTTCCCCCGATTCATATCAAGATCGGCAAAAAAGTATGGTGAGTTTTTCCAATGATCTGCTGGGTCCGAGAGTACATAGCCTTCGATATCCGCAATAGCTTGCATTCCGAAGGGGTGCCCGCCAGCGACGATTTGTGATCTATAATCAATGTCGGCAGATGTTCCCTCAAAACTTTGTGGTACTCCTCGAAATTTTTTGTTCAAATGGATGAGGGCTAGATCCAGTTCATGTGCCCCTCCAAGCTGCACCCAAGCAACCCTGCCGCCTCTCTCGTTCTTGTTTCGTATGCCAACCTTATTCCGATCGCGGCGCCTTGTAAAATTACGAATCACAAAAACCTTATCATTGGCTCTAAAGCCATGTCCAGCGGTCAGAATCCACCGATTATTCCATATTGTCCCAGAGCGCGATCCATCTTCGAGCGTCTGCTGATTCATCAAGCGCTCTTTAACATCTGGATTTTGAGACAGAATCCTTTTACATAGTTCCTTACGCTTTGCACTATACCCGCCCAGGAGTCTTCGTCTTCCAAACTGATTTCCTTTGGGAAATACTAATACCGTTGCATCCTCAACTGCCGACTTGATTGAGCTATTGCACTCCAAAGAGTCAATTCGATAGCGAGAATCCGTATGGATTGTTCCAAACAATCCATTTCTGTATTCTGGTGATCGATAATCATCATTCAAAAAGTAAAACTCCTTGGCTGAAAACAATGAGACTAAGCTCGATTGATCTTTGGGATTTAGGTCCTTCCTTGCGAATTCGTCCAGAACAAATTTAGCAAAGTAGAGATTGTAGGATGAATCGCCATTGAACAAGGAGGCTAAACTAGGTTTGCCAAATTGCTCTCTAAACCTCAATTCATATATTAGTGACAACTGACAGAATTGGCTTCGATTTAAGATAGAATCGATGCGGTCAATATTTTCACTCCTAAAGCTTTGACCCTTCATGCCAGCAGCAGCCAGAATGAAAAGAATAAAAAGCACAAAGGAGCCTCGGCAACCTTTCAAAATTTTCATAGCATCTAGGTGGTTTAACTCATTGAAGTTAGTAAATTGTCCTTATCAATGATGCCTTGTCAAGAATATTTGTCCAATGCTGCGCCATCTGCAGGTCTGGAAGCTACTTTTTGTTGCGGGGAGGGTTGCGACAACACCGAAAATAACAATTCCTACGTCCTGAATTCATTTCTGCGATGACAGAGGCCCATCCATTGGAATTGTTGATCAGATCCCTTGACCAAACCGAAAAGCGCTATTTCACGGTGTATGCGAAGCGCCATGCGATCGGTGGGAAAAACATCTATTTGACACTCTTTGAGGCTATTGCCAAGGGAGAAGCGGTTGATGGTGACAAAATCGTCCCAAAGGAACAACTCGCATCGCACAAGCATTATCTTTTTCAGATGATTCTCAAGGCGATGCGCGGCTACAACAGCGGCAAGGACGTAGAAAATGAAATGCGGGAGATTTTGTCTGACATTCATTTCCTGGAATCGAAGCGCATGTTTCCGCCTTGCCTGAAATTGATTCGCAAGGGGCAACGGTTGGGCGAATTGCATGATCGCTTCACAGAGCTGCTTTCCTTGCTCGACATAGAACGAAGGCTTGTGAAGCTCATGCAGCCGGACAAGTTGCTTCAGGAAATGGATCGCCTGGAGCACGTTCGCAAGGACATCATCGACCGCATGACCGTCCACTATGCCTACATCGAATTGTATGACCGATTGTTTGCCACCCTTCGCAAGCAACTGCGCAATGACCGGCAGACCACGGTTCAGTATATCCAAGAGCTGCTTGCGGGACCATTGCTTTCGAATCCGAACTTGCCAAGCTCCTTTCATTCCAAGAGTTACTACCTTCTAGGCAACGCCTTTTGTTACCAATTGCTTGAACAATACTCGCAATCCAAGAAGTTTCATGTCGAAAACATCGAATTGTGGGATCAAACCCACACAGGATCAAGAGTCAGCCCTACCAACACCAAAGAGCCCTGAGCAATTACCTTGGTGCCTGTCAAATGGATGACGACTTTTCGGCCTATCCTCGAATTCTCGCAATGATGAAGGATTTCGAGGGGACCACTGTGGAGGAGCGTGCCGAGCACTTCACCAATTACCACTTCTATTCCTTCAACTACCACATGAATGTATGGCAGTTTGAAGAAGCAGTGGCTTTTGCACCCGAAATTGACCTGGGTCTCCAAAAGTACGGCGCTATCATTCCCGATTCCCGCCGACTTGTCTTCATCTACAACCTCATGGTCATGTTTTTCTTCCTCAACAAACCCAAGGAATCCCTCAAATGGCTCCTGAAGCTGACGAATGGCGAAAAATCCGAGGTGCGACAAGATGCGCAGCGCGCAGCAAGACTATTCCTGCTGGTTTTGCATTACCAACTCGGCAACCTCGACCTTTATGACCATCTTTTTCCATCGGTCCAGCGTTACCTAAGTCAAAAAGGCATCAACGAATTCGAGCAAAAGTTGCTGGAATTCCTCAAGGTTCTCTACCGCACGGATGGAAGTTCATGGCCACGCCCGGCCGCGGAGGCGCTCGTGACGTCCCTCGAAGCACTCTCAAAGGCAAATTCCGACGCACACTTCCCAGGCATCCGCGAGGTGATCATCTGGTTGAAGGCGAAATCTACGGGGATGTCGATGATTGAGGTTGGGAAGATGGGCGGGTGATCTTCCACATACTAAAAGGTGATACTTCAATGCTAAGCCTGACTTGACAACAGTATCTGGCGCATAGGGCAGATGGTACGCACGGAACACGCTGCCGATGTCGCAGCCGCCTACCAACTCGCCTTGCGCGTAGACACGCTGCTCAACGAAGATATCCAATATGCCTCCTAAGTCCTTGGACTCGGCTGGTCAAAATTGAACAGCCCCTTCAGCCGCGACTATTGCAACAGCGAATACAAGATCCTAGGCCTCCTGAAAAAGCTCGCCGGATTGCTCCTCACCGTCATCGCCCTTTCGCTCGGCGCACCGTTTTGGTTTGATCTCCTCAAAAGAATCATTTCGATCAGAAGTGCGGGTGTCAATCCGGAGAAGAAGGGGAAAGCGGGGAAGTAGGGGGCCCCATTTCGTAGTCAAATGCTGCATCGGGACGGAAAAAGAAGCGCCTTGAAGTCCTCGGAATGTGATCGTGGCGGAATTATTGCCACCAGAACGCCACCTTACGTCATTGCTTGTCAATTCATTGCATAGAATAAGCAATCAAAGACACAACGCCTCGCCGGAATTTTGCTTCAAAAATGTTCATGGCGCTGAGAATGACAGTTTGTTTACTTGAATTGTAATCGCTGGGCGCTGGGAATGCGTTGTGGCTGCTCGGATTTGTAATAAATCGGAATTCACAATTTGGAGTTAAGCTCAGCAATATCAATTGTTTTGGATTCTACCAAATTTAGAATTCTGGCTTGGCTTCGAGGTTTAAAAAAGCAACATACTTCTAATATGAAATACTGTGTCACGAGAATTATAATATTTTGCACCCTTGCTTGTGGGCTCCTCACCTTACAAAACTGCGAAAAGGTATATGACCAACTAGACGAGGACGATAAATGGTCCAAAACCTATATTCCGGTGCACCAAAACGGGGTGCAAGTAGGCTTGATTGCAATGTCGCAAAGGGTGATAACAGATATGGATCGCAATTTGGACATCCAATCTAAAATTAGCTTCACGCTCCAAGACGACCAAAACAACCCAATTTGGGACGATCCCAATGTAGAAATGCTCATTCAAATATTTGATAGCAGTCCAGATTTGAGCGCAGAGATTACGCATGAAATTTTTATCCCCGTAAACAGCCGGGGAATCCAAGACACCCTTAGCATATTGCGTTCGGGGTTTTCAAGGGCATTTCAACCTGAACAAGTCAGGATTGTATTTCTCAAAAGTAGCAATGGTAGTTCCAACGGTGGCAGGTACATTGGAAATGCAGATGGCAAAAGAATAGAATTCGTCGGTGATAGTTTGGTGGACATCGAGCACCTTTTTATATGCCCCTTTAATGCAACGGTGACTGCGGATGGATTCATTGAAATCCGTTTTGTCAATTACCCATCGATTCTGGGGCTAACAGGGCGCGTCATTGACGGCACCTTTAATGGACAAATAGTCCTGCCAGAAGAAATAATCCAAGTGGAAACAACACATTTTCCGCCCGGAAGTCTCACCTCAATAGTTGCAGTATTTGATTCAGCTGGCGTAGCCGCGCTTGACGGCCTGAACCGTATTTACCTAGATTTCCAACCGCGCTAATCGAAAAGAAATGAAAATTTACATCATCAGTTTGGTCTTAATGGCCATCGCACAAATTGCCGTTGCGCAAGAAGTCCTCTTGGAAACCACGAAATTCCAGCGCAATGGAAAGGAGTTTTCCATGAGAATCTTGGAAACAGCGCTCGAAGCGCACAAGGTTGAAATTATCAGCGCTGCGGGCGACACTTCAAAATTCGATGTGGATGAATTGGAAGGCGAGGCGTTTTCAACGGATTTGGAGGCTGCAATCGATTCGCTAGATCCCCCTGCTGTTGGAGCCGTACTGGCACCCATCAAAGAGGAAAGGGTATGGAGCACTGCCGATCTGTTTGGGAAACTAAAGGATGCAATTGAAAACCAAAGTGATTTGCCGATTGCAGGTTGGCTCCGAGTTTTTGACCATAAGATCCAAGTCGGGAAAAACAGCCCGATTCCAGCTGCAAAAGCAGGTGTCGCCGCTTTACATGCGATGACCACTCAAATGGAGCAAAACAGAACAACTGAAGACAATATTCGTAACCAAATCAAATACGAAACGGGGAAATTACAGGGTTTGAAATTAGCCCTCGAAGCAACCAAGGACAGCGCCGGAACCTACCCTATCAAGGCCAAGCCCATTCGAGATTCCATCGACATTGCCACAACATTCATTGCAGATCAATCCGTCAAATTGTTACAAGTTCAAGCGACCATAGCCAAATTGGATCGCGATATCAAAATATTGGTCGAGCAAAACACCTCTGAATCCAATCTTTTGGAGCCCATTTATTTGCATACCAAAAGCATCCAAATCGAATTCAATGAAGGCATGATGGAGCACATTGTGGCTCTTATGGAATGGGTGGATGTGAATAATAGGGCTATCCCAGATTCTGCAGACATTTTGTTCACCAATTATTATCCCGTTGGATTCTCAACACCACGTAATTTCGAGCGCGGTCTGCATTTGCAAAGGCTACATTGCAAGTACAAAAGGTTTTCCATTCCGTTGGATTCCTTGATGCGTTTTCAAATCAATTCCCGGCTCAATACCCGCGATTTCAGTCCGCAAGATACAGTGATTATTTTCACCCCAGCCCTCACCGACCAAACGCTTTCCAAAGGTAAATTTGCGGACATCGTTAAAGGAGGCGCATTTTCCGACATCTTCGGTCTCCAAGAAGACGAACCCAATGGTTTGTTGCAATTCGAAATCGACAAACGGATCAACCTGTACACTTTCAGGCACAAATTCTTCCTATTCCCAAGATTTTTCAACTACTCCCTCATCCAATACATTAAGCCAATTGCCACCCTGTCCAAACTCGATGGAAAGCTAAGGACCATGCCTTCCGATTACATCCCCACAATCGTGAACAACGAGGTGAAGACCACGTTGGTCTCGCTCAACACTGATCTCCTGCGCTATGAAAATTTCAGTGCTGGCCTAGATTTAAACTTATGGCTATTAGATGCTCAGGCACACAAGTTTACGTTTTTCATAAATTTTGGTGCGCGTTTTGGCCACGTTTCCGTTGCGGACACACTCAGGGAAATTGCAAATGATACGATAGTAAATACCAAAATTCCAAATCCGTTGAGTGTAACCACATTTCGCTACTTCCCCGAGGCAATCCTTGAATTTTATCCAGATGAACGCCTAAAGCTTAGCGCCCAATACCGGTTCAGTTTGATCTACGCCCTGAATGAATCCTTGACTCAAATCCCACGCGAAGGGCATACGGATCCGACACATATCCGTGGAGAAAGGGCCCTGCACACTTTGCAGCTCGGTGCAACGTTAAAGGTCGCGCCAAGGGTTGAATTCTACGTTCGTTACCGAATTCACATGCAAAACAAGTATTACAAGACGAATTTCCAGCAAGCACAAATTGGAACATCGTTCTATATTACTAAGAAGCTAGCAACCAAATAAAGTTCGACCCCAATAAAAATACCCCCCCCCCCAGCGGGGGATGTACATTCCCAAGAAGGCCGCCCACAAGGCGGCCTTCGTCTTTCCCCTTCGCCAAGGCACGGAAAAGACCCCACAAAACAATCCGCCCCCAAATCAGTTACCCCTCCATCCGCTCCTCCATTAAATCAACACGCGGAGCGGTCAGAAAGCAATGTCTACGCAGCCTGTCGCAGAGTTACGGGGCGCTTCCAAGCGCTACAAGACCGGGGATCAGGTCATTACGGCCCTGCATCCGACGGATTTTCAGCTGTTTGCGAATCAGCTGACGTTGATCATCGGCCCTTCGGGGTCGGGCAAAACGACCTTGTTGTCCATGCTCGGCTGCGTGATTTATCCGACGGAGGGTGACGTGATGGTCGCCGGCCGGCAGGTCAATGGCCTCTCCGAAAAGAAATTGGCGGCGCTGCGACTTCAGGAAATCGGATTCGTCTTCCAAAGCTTTAACCTCATCGCCCCGCTGACCGCCGAACAAAACGTGATGCTTCCCCTTCAGCTTCAAGGCGTTCCGCATAAGGAAGCCAAGCAGCGCGTGGACGAAGCCATCGCCAAAGTCGGCATGGGCGACCGCCGCAAGCAGCTTCCCAAGGCCCTCAGCGGTGGCCAACAACAACGCGTCGCCATCGCCCGCGCCCTCGTGACCCGTCCGAAGCTCATGCTCTGCGACGAACCCACCGCGAGCCTCGACGTCGAAAGCATGAAAAAGGTGATGAAGGAACTCCGCCTCCTCAGCGAAAGCGGCATCGGCCTCGCCGTCGTCACCCACGACATGCGCCTCCGCGAATACGCCGACCGCATCATCTACGTCAACGAAGGCCGCGTTTTCGATACCCCTCCCTCACAACTCTACGATGCCCATTAGAATCATTAGCATGAAAACGATTCGACTCCTTACAGTCCTGATTTTCGCCGCGACAGTGCTATCCAGCTGCGGTGGCAAAAAGATCCCGAAGCCACATCCGACCCCAAGGCCACAAAATCCGTCACGACACCCGCCGCCGCACCCAATGAAGTCATCGGCATAGGTCGCGTCGAACCTGAAGGCGAACTCGTGCCACTTTCGAGCATCGAATCCGGGGTCGTGACCAAGGTTTATGTCAAGCAAGGCGATGTCGTCAAGGCCGGCGACCTCCTCCTCGAACTCGACCACGACGTGTTGAGTGCCCAAATCGAACAAAGTCATCGCCGCGTTTTGTCCCAAGCTTCGCGGATCAAAACCGACGAACTTTCGCTGAAGGAGGCCGAAACCCGCGCCGTGCGGCAATCACAGAACGTCACCCGCACCGAAAACCTCGTCAAGACCGGCGCCGAAACGGGGCAAACCCTTTTCGATCAGAAGACAGAATTCATGTTGCTGGACAATGCCGTAAAACGCTGGGAATCGGTTTTGGAAACGGACCGCCGGCAACTGCGCGAACTCGAAGGCGATATCATGGTGTTGATGGCGCAATTGGAGCAACGTTCGGTAAAGGCGCCGATGAATGGAACCATCCTCACGCTCAAAGCTTTACTGGGCAGTTTTGTCACGCCGCAGGTGTCATTCGCAGATTTTGCCCCCGAAGGCAAGCGGATGGTGCGCTGCGAAATCGACGAATTGTTTGCGGACAACGTGAAAATCGGGCAGAAGGCGCATATCACGGGCGTCGGCAGCGAGGAGCAGCTTGCAACGGGACAGGTGGTGTATGCCAGCGAATTTCTCAAGCGCAAAAGTCTCTTCTCGGAGAATGCCGGCGAAATGGAAGACCGCCGCGTGCGTGAAATCCGGGTTTTGCTCGACAGCGGCAGTAACCTCCTGATCAACAGCCGCGTGGAATGCCATATTCAAACCGGTTCAGCGAAATAAGCCATGCTCCGCACCGCCCTCCGTTTTATTCGTTATGACAAGGCCAAAAGCATCGGCGTCACGATCGGCATCGTCATCAGCACCTTCCTCATCGGGCAGCAGGTGGGGATTTTTACCTTTTTGACGGGGCTGATGTCGGGTCTCACCGATCACACCGATTCCGAAGTTTGGATCGTGGACAAAAAAGCCATCAACGCCAATGCCCTTGGGCAGTTGGACACACGCGTCATTGCCGAGGCGCGCAGCATCGTCGGGGTGAAACATGCCGAACCGATGGTGATTGCCCCAGCCATGGCGACCTTCGCGGATGGCACGACGGCGACCGTGGAAGTGATTGGCTCAGAAGCACCTACATTCGGAGCGGGTCCCAAACTGAGTGACATCATCGAAGGCAAACGGGAGAACCTCATGGAGGAGGCCACCGTGAGCGGCGATTATTTTGACCGGAACTTGTTTGGCGGTTCGGCAGCCGTGGGAACTGAATTCGAAATCAATGGTCGAAGGGCGGTTTTTGGAGTTCAGACGAAGAATGCGCGTGGATTTGCCGGTTCTTTTATGTTCAGCACTGCCGAAAGGGCGCGCTACTACGCAGGCTTACCCGCCAATACCATCAACGCCGTTTTGATTTACGTGACGCCCGGAGAAAAACCCGAAGCTGTACGAGACCGCATCAATGCCACGATTCCGAATTGCCGGGCGTGGCTGCGTAAAGACTTGTCAGCCAGCACGATCAATGACACCCTGAGCAATTCGGGGATCGGCATCAGCACGGGAACCCTGATCCTGTTCGCGCTGATTTCCGGCTTTTTTATCATCGGATTGACGATGTATTCTTCCGCCCTCGACCGCATCCGGGACTACGGGACGCTCAAGGCCATCGGCGCGAGCAATGGCTACGTACGCGGGCTGATTTTGACGCAAGCCGTGATCTTCGCCATCGTCGGATTTGCCATCGCATTTGCATTTTTGGAAGGATTTCGGACAGGTTCCGAAGGTTCGGGCTTGGTCTTTTTCTTCCCTTGGTACATTGTCGCCGGCATCTTCGGCGTCACCGTCCTGATCAGCGTCGGCGGCGCAGTTTTTGCCCTTCGCCGCATCACACAATTGGAACCTGCAGCCGTCTTTAGAGCATGAAAACAGCATATTTTCAGATTCGCCACGAAGACACAAAGGCACGAAGAAAAGCAAATTGTTCTTTGTGTCTTCGTGTCTTCGTGGCCTTCATTTCAGTAGTTCTATCTTCGAATGGCAGCCTGAATGCCCAATCCACACCGTTGACATTGGCGGATGCCGTGCAAAAAGGCCTGCAAAACCGGATGGAAATGCGGGCTTTTGAGCAGCGGGCGCAGATGACGGAACATGAGCTGAAGGCGAATCAATTGCGGTACATTCCGCAGGTTTCGGCGGGCGTCAACATGCAATACAATGCCATTCTTGCGACGTCGATTGTGCCGATTGGCGCCTTGAATCCCGGAAATCCTACGGATGAAGTGGCGGCGGTACGTTTTGGAACCAAGTGGGCGAATGGCGGCGGGCTTTCGCTCTCTCAAGTCATTTATGATCCCACGATCAAAGGTGCGCGTGAATTGGCCGAATTGAACGGGCAACTCACGGAGGCGCAGAAGGCGCAGCGTGCAGAGGCGATTGCCCTCGCGGTCGCGCAAGCCTACTATGCCTTGCTGATTTCGGAGGCCGAAGTTGGCTACGCCCAAAGCGACAGCCTTGTGGTCGCGGCAAAAATCAATGATTTGCGTCAACGCCTTGGAGAGGGTCGTGCCCTGCCGACAGACTTGGAAGCCGCCGAACTCGACAGCGCTTCGGCCCGCCTGAAAATGGCCGACATTCGCCGGAATGCAGCAGATTGGCGCGCGCAATTGGCCTATCAAATGGGAATTGGAGCTGAAAATGGCGGTTCGATTGTCGTTGCCGAAAATCTAAATTCGATCCTGGGTATGCGCACTGCAGCATTGGAAACCCAAATTGAAAATCCAGTTCCCAGTCCGGCCACGAAGTTGCTCGACTTGCAGATGCAACAAACGACGCAGCTCCGTGCCAACGAAAAGGCGGGCTACAAGCCCAGCATTTTCTTGAATGGCTACTTGGGTGCCAATCATTTTTCAGATGCATTCGACCCTTGGAATGGCGACAAATGGTTTCCGACAAGTTATGTAGGATTGAGCTTGAATGTTCCATTGACGGAGGGATTCATTCGGCAGCAGCGCATCCAACGACTCGATGCAAACATCCAAGCAGACCAAATGGATCGTGCGGCAAGCCACAACCAAACGGAATTGGAATTCGAAAGGGCAAAAATTGCTTTGCAAAGCGCCAAAGAGGCATTGTTGATGCAGCAGCAGATGCAGGAGCTCGCGCAGAAGCGCCTGGAACTTGCCCAAGCACGCTTGAGTGCGGACCGCGGCCTGGCCACAGAGGTTGTACAAGCCGAAAACCAAGTGCAAAGCGCACGTTTCCAATCCCTTCGCCGTGCCTACGACGTCTTGATGGCCGACTTGGAAATGCGGAGAGTTTGCGGATTGCTGAAGTTTTGACATTGTAAAACAAAAAAGGCCACTCCCTAGAGCGACCTTTTTGTGTATGCCGGGTTGCCATTTGCAAGCCCGATTGCTGATTGATTTTCGAGGGGCGGTGCGCCGCAGTTGGCGCCACCTGTTTCCGATTCCTTTCCATACAAAGATGCCACCGGCCTTTGACACCTCGTGTCAAAAACAGTGGCCAATTTGCGTGTCGAAAAGAAAAATCTCATTAATTTGAGCTTATGAAAAGCAAGCTTTCTTCCGCTTCAATTGTATTCATGCTCTTGGTTTTTGCATTCGGATGCACCACCGCCGATGTGAAATGGATCGGGAAACCTGCGCCCGATGAACGCGCCGAGATGGGACTTAAAGGTCCGGTGAAGATGGTCACCACGAGCTATTTTCGCGCCGAAGACTCCACGGTGACCCTAGATTCGCTGTTGAAAACCGAGCCTTCTTCGGTGTATCAGGACCATTTCTCAGCTACCGGCCAACAGCTGGAAGCCAAAGATTGGTCGCGCGGAACTTTGAACATGCACGAAGTTCACCATCTCAACGATCAAGGACAAACCATTGAAATTGAATATAAAAGAGAAACTGGGGCACGGATCAACCATGCTTCCATGGCCTATTTCCCCAACGGTTTGCTACGCCAAGAGCAATATTTTGATGAAAATGGGAACATGTACCGGCAGGAGACTTACAGCTACGATGACCTGAACCGATTGTCCGAAATAGAGACGAAAAATTTTGAAGGTGGGGCCAATGAACGACCGATCACAGCGCTGATGAAAATGGAGTATGATGACACGAGCACCTTACTCAAACGGCGCACACTAACAACGGACAAACAAACGGATTTTGTTCAGGATTATGAAAAGGGTGTCGTGCATACAACCACGATGTACCCCGCCGGCGACATCACCAAGTTCAAGCATGATGCCGCAGGAAATGGGATCCAAACGGAGGATTTCGACAAATATGGCAAACGAACATCTGCTTATTTCGCGGACTTTGATGCAAAGGGTAACCGAATACGCATCCGTCATTTTGGTGCGGAGAACACGCTGGAACTCTGGCAGACTTGGCGTTATGACAGCTTAGGAAATCAGATTGAAGAACGCTCAGCTTATGCTTCGAGTGCGGTTCCGCATCCTCAAGATGCCGATACCCTGCATCCCGATATCACAACAATGGAATACCAATTTGACGAACAGGGAAACATCCTTCGCAAGGTGGAAACTGAAAATGGCCATTTGCGTTCCGTGATGGTCCGCAAGCTCGAGTATGACCCCGAAACAACCAAAAAGCCGGCTCGCTAAAGCCGACTTTCTGATTGTGCTGCTGAAAATTGATAAGAGGATCTGTTAGCGGTGCGTTGCTGGCTTGCCCGTCGCAAGACAAGCCGAGGTAGAGAAGGGATTATTGCACTTGAAATTCAACCGCTTCCAGGATTTCGCCATTTTCGGTTGCGATTTCCACGGTCCATTTGCCAAAAAGGTCAGCGTTCATGGTTTTGTAGCTTGCCGTGCGGTAGGTCGGTCCTTTGACGAGCAATTCGACACGGTGCTGCTCCTCGCCATTGAGTTTCCAGATGTGCTGAATCAAACCCACGCTGTTTTCGGGCAGCTCAACTTGCGAATAGAGCCATACACGGCCGTTTTCAGCAAGGAAAAAACTGCTTTCGTCAACGGCTTCATGGTTTTCAACTGCATGGCACGTCACAGCCTCGGAGACACTGATCTCCGAACTCCAAGCATGGTCAGAAAGGTTCAGGTCGGTCAAGGAAAACGGATCTTCGAATTCGGTTTCCTCAAAAACTTCGGAAAGGCTGAAGGTAGATTCGGTGCCTTTGATTTTGAATGTTTCGGGTTTGTCGGTTGGGTTCTTGCGGTAGGCAATGGCGTCACGGTCAAATCCGCTGGGTGCCTCGATCGAATACACCAACGTCGTAGGGACAACAGGAACTTGTTCGTCGGCAGCGGCTAATTGAGGTTCATTGCTACAGGCAGTAAGGATCAGGGCCATCAAGGTAATCACGACGGTGGCAAGGGCGGAGGTGAACAGGGCGTAAATCGTTTTCATTTTGAGATCGGAAAAAGACAATTGAAATAGTTTTGATACCGATTTCTACGCGCGTTTCAGCCGGGGTTTGGGTGGTTTTGGGACAACAAATTTTGAATTTGAGACAGGGTAAGTGAAAAGTGAAAAGTGATCAGTGAAAAGTTCCAATGGTCATTTCGAGCGGAGGCAGCTGAAGCGAAGCGAAAGCTGACGAAGTCGAGAACTGCGAAGCACATCGCGAAGGCAATTGAAAAAAGTCGAATCTGAGCAAATCTACAGACGCATAAACACCTGTTAGTGAAGGCTAAATGGGATTTTGGGCCACGTTGAGAAGCCCTTTTCCAGCCTAAACAACGGGCAAAAAGATCCTGAATTCCGTTCCTTGCCCCGGTTTGCTGTCGATCTCAATCTTGCCTTTGTGTTTGCGTACGATGGCTTCGTATGCAAGACTAAGTCCCAAGCCGGTGCCGCGGTTCGGCGGTTTTGTCGTAAAAAATGGATCAAAAATCTTTTGCTGATCTTCCATCGAAATGCCGGGACCATTGTCGCGAATCGTGATGCGCACGCCCTTGGGCAGGTGCTCGGTGCGCACATGTACTTGCGGCTGATAACCGTCAGGAGCCTGTTCGCGTTGCGCGAGAACGGCTTCGAAGGCGTTGACCATGATATTTAGAAGGGCGCGGCCAATTTCTGGACGCAATGCGGTGATCTTTCCAGCCTTGGGATCGCCTTCGAAGACCATGTCGCAATTGCTGCTTTTGCCGCCATCACTGCGCAACGGTTGACTGTGAAAGGCCACCTTGAGGTATTCCTCCACCAAGTCATTTACCTCAAATTCACTGCGATCGGCCTCCTCCAAAGCAGAGTGTTGGAGCATATCGCGCACGATGCGACTTGCCCGCTCGCCATGTTCTTGCACCTTCTGTGCATTGCTTCGGATGTCATTGAAGTACTCCATTAATAGCCTGACCTTTGGCGGATCAAGGGGTTGCCCCTCAATTTCATGGAGTTCATCGCGCAGTTCGTCTACCATGCCAACGCTGAGCTTGCTCAGGTTGTTCACGAAGTTGAGCGGGTTCCGAATTTCATGTGCAATGCCCGCTGTCACTTGACCGAGCGAAGCCAATTTTTCTGACCTTACCAGTTGATCCTGAGCCGTATTGAGATCCAAGAGGGCTTGTTGCAGTTTGCGGTTGGCTTTGTTTTTCTGGGCGAATGCATAAATCAGGAATCCCAAAAACAGCAAGGCCGCAATCATTCCGCCAAAAATAACCTTGGACCAGGTCTGTTGGCGCACGAGTTCGGCATCGCGGAGCGCGAGTTGGGCATTTTGCAATTCATTCTCCTGAATCGCTTTTTCCTTTTCGAGAATCGCCTTTTCCTTTTCGTATTGCAAAACCACTTCTGAAAGCTCCTGCGCACCAGCATTTCCAGTCAGGCTGTCGCGAATCAGCGCATTCAATTGATAGAAATCGGTGGCTTCCTCAAAATTGCCTTGTCCAGCCATGATATCGCCGAGCTGCTGATAGAAATCCATCATCAAACCCCGCGAACCCACCTCCTTGGCGAGTTGCAGGCCCGATTGTGCATATCCTTGGCCAATGCCAAACTTCTGGCGCAGAATTGAAACCTTGGCGAGTCCGCGGTAGGTGACCGCCAATTCCTCTGGATTGGACGGTTGCTCGAAGCTCAACAACGCCAATCGGAGATGTTGGACAGCGAGGTCGTATTCCTCGGTCTCAATATACAGGTAACCAAGGTACTGCTGTGCCAGGCCCGTTTGGTCAGCGGATTTGCTGCGGCGTGCGATCTTGAGACCTTCAAAATAGGCCAATCGGGCGGATTCAAAATCAGTCTGCAACTCAAGTGCGCGTCCTTTGCGCAGCAATGCATGCGCCTTGCTGGGCTGATCACCAACGGCTTGCCAGGATGCAAAGGCTTCGTCAAACGCTGCAGCAGCATCGTCAAGGCTGTCGAGATTGAGCAGGCATTCGCCAAGCATCGACCAAGCTTTTGCCTCGGCGAGATGGTCACTCTGTTGATAGGCAATGCGTTGTCTTCGTGAAAAGTCGCGGCGCGCTTCATTGAATTTGGTCTGCCGGTACAAGGCTTCTCCGCGAACCATCAAGGCAGCGCCTGCGAGGGTATCATTCGCTTCCAATTCGGCAAGCTTGAGTCCTTGATCGGCATAGAAATAGGCTGAATCGCGGTTCAAGACCAAATAGGAGGCTGCTTTGTCGATCAAATACCGGGTCGGAAGCAGCTGTCCACGGAGCGGAAGTGCAAGTGCTAGCAGCAAACCAAAGACAAGAAACCCAAATGTATGCTTGGGTTTCCGATGAAGTGATGCGCTTTTACCTTGCATGATGGAGATGAAAATGGGAAGACTCAATTTGGGTGTGCGGCCTCCTTGGGGCTGATCCCGTAATGGTCTTTGAAACACTTGGTAAAGTACGAGGCACTGCCGAATCCGGTTTTGACTGCAATTTCCCAAATCGGGGCGACATTGTCTTGGAGCATCTGACGCGCGCGTTCGAGACGGTAGCCGCGGATGAATTTGACAGGTGCTTCCCCGGTGAGCGCGGTAATTTTTCGCACCAAAGTGCGTCGACTCATCGCCAAGGCGTCTGCCATGGTTTCGACGCCAAATTGTTCATTCATCAGATTTTTTTCCATGACCACTTTGAGGTCGCGCAAAAAAATGTCTTCCATCGAGGCTGATTGAAACTTATCCGGGCGCAGCATTTCCGCGCGAAACCGTTCGCGGAGGCGCTCACGGTGCGCCAATTGACTGCGCACGACTGCAAGCAGCTCGTCGGGATGAAATGGCTTGCCAAGAAATGCTTCGGCGCCGGTTGCAATGCCTGCGATGCGGTTTTCAACTTCAGATTTGGCTGTGAGCAAAATGACTGGAATATGTTGTGTATCTCGCTCAAAACGAATCGTTTCCAGTAGTTCCAATCCGTTCATTTCCGGCATCATCCAATCGGTCACGACAAGATCCGGTAACTGTTCCTCAATGAGATCCCAGGCAATTTTTCCATTTTCTGCTGCCATTACGTTATATTCTTTGCGCAGCAGGCCGACAATATAGTTGCGCATGTCGGGATGGTCTTCGGCGACGACAATAAGAGGTTTTTCAATGTCAGAGGCGACATTGTAATCATCGAATGAAGTTGGAGTGAAGCTGGAAACCAATTTTTGAAAATGGGTTTCTGTTGTGTGCGTCTCGGTATTCGAAGCAACCATCAAGGGAATCTGCACGTGGAAAACTGCTCCTTCTTCGGAGTTGCTGACCAAATCAATCTTGCCATCGAGTACCTCCGTCAGGGACTTGCACAGGGCGAGTCCAAGGCCAGTTCCGGTTGCCGAGTCAGCGCTATGGTGAAACCGCGAAAACAAGTCCTGAATTTGTGCTTCGGGAATTCCGCTGCCGCTGTCTTGCACTTGAAGGGTTAAGCGGTCATCCACCTGCTCCATTTGCAAGCGTACACTACCACCCTGCGGTGTGAATTTGAAGGCATTTGAAAGAAGATTCAACAAAATGCGGCCCACCATGCGCGGGTCGGTACGGGCGTGGATGGCTTCAGAGATTGCAGTCTCAAAGCGGATCGCCTTCTGTTGCGCCAATGGCTCAAAGATCAAAGCGATTTCAGCCGCCATCAAACTGAGATGCACGTCCTTGTACTGAGGCGCAATCCGTTGGGCATCCACCTTGGCAAAGTCCAGCAGTTGATTGACCAAATCCAGGAGAATATGGCCGCTTTTTTGTGCCTGCGACAGGTATTCACGGACTTGCTGCTCAGTACTTAAGCCTAGCGCACTTTCGAGCGGGGCAAGAATCAGGGTAAGCGGCGTACGCAGTTCGTGGGTGATATTTTCAAAGAATTCCTGCTGCTTTTCCTTGGTTCGAATGGCGATCAGTCTTGCATTTTCGGCATTTGCCCACTGCTCTACCGCGCGAATGCCTTCCAGTTTTTGTTCGATTTCGGAGGTGGCTGCGTTCAGAACACGCTCCAAATCATCGAGATCGATCGGTTTGGTGACAAAGTCCCAAGCACCTTGTCGCATCGCTTCGCGGATGTTTCCCATGTCATCGTAGGCGCTCACCACCAAGGGCAGCAGGACCTTGCGCTCCAGCTTTTTCAATTCGCGGAGGAAGGTGAGCCCGTCCATGGACGGCATGCGGATGTCAGTGAATACCAGTGAGATTTCCGGGTCCGCCTCGAGGTTTTGAAGGGCCTGTCGGCCATTTTCTGCGAAGGAGAATTCCAATTCACCCGACGAGATACGCCTCCTGAATTTCTGACGAAAGATGACCGCGATATCGGGCTCGTCGTCGACTACCAAAACCTTGATTGCCATGACTTGAAGATAGCGGGTTTTTGTGGAATTTGAAAGGTGAATACGGTTTTGGGATTCAGGCTACGGCTTGCCAACTTCGTTTCTGTTTGCCGCATGACTGAATTTGTTGAATTTGCGGATGATTTAGGAAATGGAAGATCAGGAACTCATCGACAAGCTTCGAAGTGGAGACCGTAGGGCCTACGAAGCACTCGTGGATGCGTTCCAAGCCAAGGTTTACAATACCTGCCTCAATTTTGTTTTTGATCAGTCAGATGCTGAGGACTTGGCGCAAGAAGTTTTCGTCGAGGTTTTTCGTTCGATTGGGGCTTTTGAACAGCGTTCTTCCCTGTCCACTTGGATTTACCGCATCTCCGTGACGAAGTCGCTGGAGTTGATTCGGAGTCGCAAACGGCAAAAGCGAGCTGCGGTTCTACTTTCCATTTTTGGTCTTCAGCAAGCGGGATGGGACGCCAAGGCACCGCATACCGATCACCCCGGCGTACGCCTCGAAAACAAGGAGCGTGCTGAACGACTGCATCTTGCATTGCAAAGTCTTCCTGAAAATCAGCGAATTGCCTTTACGCTCCACAAACTTGAAGCTCAAAGTTACGAGGAGATAGCGCTGGTGATGGGGGTAAGCCTGAGCAGCGTAGAGTCCTTGATTTTCCGCGCCCGGAAGAATCTGCAGAAGTCGCTTGAGAATTTTTACAAAACTGATCGCTGACCGCAAGTTTATTCGAAAAAGAGCATCTATACATTCAACATTCGCGCAATGAAAGACCCGAAAAATACGCAGGAAGAGATTGAGGCCACCTTAAACGTAGGCGATGAGATCGCGCCTGTCCTGCCGCCGATGGCTCTGAAAGGAAAAATTCTGAGTCGGATTGATCAGCTTTCAGAACCGATGGTCGTTCCGTTTTACCGTCGAACGGGCTTCGCGGCAGCGGCAGCCATTGTGATCCTGGTGTTGAATGTTGCGACGGTCCTGCATTTTATGCGTCCTGAAAAGCAGGCGGAGAATGGATCTGTCACGCAATCCGACCCGATCGCAGACATTCGCAATGCTTATTCACTGGACGAAACCTCCTACTAGACACGATGCAAACGAATACACGCAATCGGCTTCCCTGGATTTTGGTCACATTGTTGGTGGCCTTGAATATCACCGTTTTGGCGCTCGTTTGGTTGCGTCCATCTAGCGGAGAACCCCGATTTGGACCGCCGCCGCATCATCCGCATCCGCAGCGCGGGGGACTCGCGCACGAGATTGGAATGTCTGAAGCCGAGGCTCAGAAAGTAGAAGGAATCCAGAAGGCGCATTTCGGGAAGCTCGAGGATTTTCGCGATCAAATCATCGCCTTTCGCTTGGAGGCATTTGCCGAGTTTGGAAGGCCGGATGCCGACACTACGCTAGCGGTGGCAACTTTGGACAAGATCGGCCAAATTCAAATCGCCATCGAAAAGGAGCGTTATGCGCACTTCCATGAAGTTTTGGCGCTTTGTACACCGGAGCAGGCCAAGCGGTTCCAAGAAATTTTGCCCAAGATCTTGTCGCGCGGGCCGCAACCAGAAAACCGTCCGGCAGGACGCCCGATGGGGCCGCCACCGGGGGAAGGTCCGCCCCCAAATTGATCCTCAAAAGATGCTCTTCTTCTTTGTTTTGGGATCGATTTCTGGGAAAAATTGTCCGATGACCAGCAAGATTGCCAAAGCAGGCAATAGAAAAAAGATCAGCGGAAGACCAAAGGAAATCACGATGTAGTGGCTGCCACCTGTCGGTCCTGCTTGCCATTCTGCCAAGGCGGCATACATTCCAGTTCCCGTTACAGCCCAATAGGTCGGCATCACAAAGGCACCCAAAATCAGTATTAATCGAATCCAAAGGGGTACTCGCAGCGTGTAGCTTTGGAGAAACAAGATCATTTTGTTCAATGCCTTCATGCGTAGTGCCTTTGAAAACGGAATTTAGGACTTTTCCTGTGGTGCTCAAAACTGCAAGCCTGGCAAACAGCTCAGAATGGATTCGACACCATTCGCGTGAAAATGAAGGCCATTGATGAGTTGTTGCGTCAAATTGGCCTTCCGCATGACGAACTTTACCTCTGCAATCTTGAAGAAGATGTTTCAGTTCCGAAATACCCCGAAATCCTAGGCTGAGCCGCGCAAGGCGCGCTGAAAGCCTGATTGCCCCGTTGTGGTACTGACAAAACCTGGGGCAAGCATTCAATCGAATGGATTTTTTGAACCGGTACCCGCTACGTGGGCACTGCAAACATCATTTTATATTTTTTCAGACAATGACATCCGCAGAATTGGAAGGGATCATTTCGCTTTTTGGGAGCGAAATGCCCGAATATCAATATTTTAAAGACAAGTATGCCCTGCTCGTGGCTGCTTGGGAAGTGGGGGAGGGGAAAAAGGTCGGAGAGCTCAAAAGAAGCCGCATTGCCGGGTTGCTGCAGAAGGACATTCTCAAACAACATTGTGCGCGCCACTCGATTTTGACAGCATCTAATTTGTTGTCGGTAAGCGCATTAGATGGATGGTGTTTTAGACAAACCCTGGGCCAATGGGGCTGGGACGACGGTTGGTGGGGACAGGTTTCCCGCAAAGGAAAAAGCCTTGTCCTGCGCTTGGATTTTCAGAAGGATCACGACAAAACAGTTCATAAGTTGGGCCTGGAAAGTGCCATCGAACGGTTGGAGGGGCGCAATCACATGCGTTTCGAAGACAGCCACAATCTTGCCTGGGCAAGGTTGGATCTCGACTGGGATACGGGCGAAGTGCTGATTGAGGAAATTCAAAACGACTGGTTGCGCAATGCCAACAGCCTATTGACTGGGCATTCGATCAGAGGCGGAGGCCGGTTTTACGACTGGCATATCACCAAAGGCACCTCAAGAAATGGTTGGCGATTGGAGGAATACTACGAAACCGTGGTACAACCACTCGAAAAAATTTGGTCGGAAGCCATGCTGAGTGCGGTCTTGGAATTCGTGCGCAATACCTTGGGATTGAGCATGGTGTACATGCATACCGACGAATGCGGGGCAAGGCTCAAGGATATTTGGTTTGAGTCGCGGCCTCCAAAATCGATCTATCAAGAGTTGCCAAAACGATTTTGCTTCGAGCAGGTCAATTATGCCCCAACCTTTCTCTCGCGGTCTTGGGGCGAATGCAAGGAAATGCGCGATGCTGAATTCCGAAAGCGAACTGCGCGACCATTTTCATTCTGGAAACTAGAATTGTGACTTTGGTTTCCAGCTGGATTTGTACTCCGAATGGATGGGAAAATGCGGCGTGCTAAACCTGAAAAGGGTCGGTGCGCCGCTATTTTTTCTCCTTCAGCCTGCGCATGCCTTCTTCCACGGAAACGTTGGGAATGTATCCCAGTTCCTCTCTTGCTTTGTCACTCCGAATCGTGCAATGTGCCGACATAATCGCAGCGGAAAATCGGGTAACCGGTGGTTTCTTGCGGATGCGAAACAGCTTGTAAATCGCTTCGAATATCCATGCAACGGGCCTCAGGATCCAACTAGGAACACTTTGGTTCGAAGGCTTCCGACCCGCAGTTCCAACGAGGTCCGTCAAGAATTCGCGCATGGTGCTATCGGTCGCATCGGTGACAAAATAGGCTTCGCCACCGTTGCCTTTGTCCAAAGCCATGACGACGGCATCCACCAGATTGTCGATGTAGCAGGTGCTCGTGAGGTAATTGCCGCCGTCGATCCAGCGGAACCGGCCTTTGTCGATCATTTCCAACAAATTGGGCAGGATCGTTTCATCGCCCGGCCCCCAAACGAGCCTCGGCCGGATGGAAATCGTTTCAAATTCGCCGGGAACATTCGCCCGTAGCACCAATTGCTCTGCTTGTTTTTTGGTTTCGCTGTAGGGATAGGGGCTATGGTCGGGGTAGGGATACGATTCGTCGATGTCCATCATGTCTTGGCCCTTGAATAGCGCAGCTTCCGTCCCGATGTGAATGAACCGTTTCACGCCCGCCTTCCTTGCAGCCTCCAACAACCTTCGTGTCCCTTCGACATTGACCTCGTAAAAATCCTTGAATTTTCCCCAAGGTTCGACGTAGGCTGCGCAGTGGATGACCGTGTCAAATTCCTGGAGTGCCCCAGCCTCGATGGTATCCAATCCGCAGGAAACGGGTCTTACACCCAAGGCCTTGACCTTTTCAAACGCTTGAGCAGAACGGGCCATGGCAAGCACCCAATGGTCGGGCGCAAGGCGTTTCGCGATTGCTCCGCCCACAAATCCGCTGGCGCCGGTGATGAAGATCTTTTTCATGATGCCTGCAAAGATGCGGCTAAAACGGTATATTTACTCAGCTGCCGGCATCCCGATCGGTCAAGCGGATTCATTGATTTTACCTTTGCCCCAATCGGCTTGATGGAATGAGAAAGTACATCTTTTGCTGGATGCTTTTGTCGTTGACCTGCTTTGCAGCGTGGTCGCAAAATGAAACCACAAAATGGTATTTTGGGAGTGTTGCAGGTGTTGACTTCATGAGTGGGACCCCGGTAGCGCTCACCAACAGTGTGATGGGCTCGAGTGAAGGATCGGCCTCCATCGCAGGTCCGGGCGGCAATTTGCTGTTTTACACCAACGGCAATACGGTTTGGAATGCCAATCATGTCGCCATGCTCAACGGCTCGGGCTTGTTTGGGAGCAGCATTTCCTGTCAATCCGCCGTGATCGTCCGGCAGCCCGGGAGTGCCAACCTGTACTATGTTTTTACGATGCGCAATTGGACGGATGGTGGGAATGGCGCGCATTATTCGATTGTGGACATGAGTTTGGCGGCGGGGTTAGGCGATGTCACCACCAAAAACCAATTGATTTATGGCAATACCCGCGAATCTTTGACGGCAGTTTGCCACGCCAACGGCACCGATTATTGGATCGTGATTCATGACATGTTCACCAATGAATTTCATTCGTATTTGCTCACAGCCACTGGACTTGCTGCCGTTCCCGTGATTTCGGCTGTGGGATCGGTTTTTTCAGGTGGCAATCGGTATGGCGCGCTGAAAGCCTCTCCCGATGGAACCAAACTGGGTTATGCCCTCGGCGGCTCTGGCGGGGTGACGACGGAATTGTACGATTTTAACCGTACCACGGGTCTGGTGAGCAATTCGCTGACGCTGAACAACGGGACATTTTCCAATGCCTACGGCATCGAATTTTCACCCAACAGTCTCGTTTTGTACGTCACCCAATACAATGGGAGTACGATTCAGCAGTTTAACCTCGCTGCTGGTTCGCCAGCCCTCATCGTTTCCTCCAATACCGTGATCTCGACGGGAGCCAATGTCAAAGCCAATCTGCAAACCGGCCCAGACGGGAAAATCTACGTTTGCCTTGCCTATCAGGCCTTTCTGGCCTCGATCGACAATCCCAATACCGTCGGCGTCGGTTGCGGGTTTGTCAATAACTCCGTGAATCTCGCGGGCCGCACCTGTGGTCTTGGTTTGCCGAATTTCATGCCCTGCCTGCTTCCCGTGATTTTACCCGAAACCGAGGAGGTCTCGCATTCCTTTGCCAATACCGATCCGGTTTCAGAAGATGTCGAATGGACCTGTTTTCCCAACCCGATTCCAGAGGGTGGGCATTTGAACCTGCGTGCACACGAATTTGAAGGTCAATTGGAATGGGAGTTGTCGGATGCGCAACAAAAACCCATTTGCAGGAAAATCGTCGCAATTGGAGATCAAACGGACATTGCACTCGATTTTCCCGAGCTTTCGGCCGGCCTCTATTTTTTGAAAGTTAGAACGAGGAATGGGGCTCAGAGAACGATTCGGCTCCTGCAATATTGAAAATTTGGCTAGTTGAAAAGCACGCGTGCCTTCGGCAGTTGCGCCTCGATGTGCAATTGCATCTGCCGCACGATTTTGCGGCCGCGCAGGTACACATGCCGCAAGCGTGGCATCCCGGCGAGAATCGGCAGGACCTGTTCCCAATCCATGGAATCCTCGCGCAACAAATAGATGCGCTCCAAGCGCGCATGACCGTTCAAACTCGTCGGCAGCTCTCGCGCCTGCACATACGAAAGGTCCAAAAACCGCAAGGCAGGCAGCTTTCCAATCCATTCCGGCAGGACGGGCAGCGGATTGTCGCGCAGGCCCAGACTTTCAAGTTGCTGAAAACCGACGAGGTGCGTCGGCAAAACCTCCAAATTATTCTCTCCCAAATCCAAGGCTTTTAAGTGCTGCATTTCCCAAATTACCGCTGCCAATTCCCCGAATTTACAGCCGAAAAGACCCAGCATTTCGAGGTTTTGGAGTTTGGGAAGGGTAGAAGGGAGGCTTTGCAGCGGATTGCGGTCCAAGCGAAGGGCTTCAAGTTGCGTCATTTCGCCGATCGCGTCGGGGAGGTGTTTGAGGCGGTTTTGAGAAAGGTCAAGTCCGGTCAGTTTTTTCAAATTGCCGATCGCGTTGGGGAGACTTGTTAGTTGATTTTCAGCCAGGTCCAGCATTTCGAGGTCTGCAAATGCGGAAAGATCCGCGGGCAATTGGCTCAGTTGATTCCGCGAAAGCATCAAATAACGGAGTCCTTGAATCTCAAAAAGGCTTGCCGGAAATTCGGAGAGGCCAATCCCCGCGAGGTTCAATTGCCCGTCTTTGAGGCTGTTTTGCAGCAAATTCGGGCGCTCGGATTCCGGAGCAAGCAAAATCAAGGACGTCCCGGCGCCTTTCAAATCCATGGCAGCCTTCACCAACGTCGCGGCATCCAACGACGGATTGCGAATCAAAGCCGCCACGAGTGCCTGCACATCATAAAATTCGTCAGCCTTGTAATTCTGCGCCAATTGCCTTTCCACAAATGCCTTGAGCTGACGGTCAGCCAATTCCGAGAATGCAGTTGAAGCCTTTTCACGAACATCCGCCTCGGAATGAAAGAGCCGGATGGCGAGCAAGTCGGTGAGCAGATTCGCTGGAACACCCGCCTTGGACATCAGCATCAAAGCAATCTCGATATTCTCTTTTTTGTAGCTGCGAATAAGCCGCCCGAGGTTTTCCAGCATGGGATTCGCGGCCGGCGCGGCGTTCAAAAACTCACCTTTTGCAGCGGCCAACCAAGTTTCCAAATGGCCTTCAAACCCGATCGGATTACCTTTTTCGAGGGCTTGGGGCAGAATGGCACCTGGCCTTTCGCCGAGCAGCACGATGGTGGCACCGTCGGTCAAACGCTTTACGACCGTAAATCCAGCGGATTGCATGGCCCTTTCGCTCTCGGCCTTCTGAATTGCTGGAAATTGGCCGGCGAGCAGGATCGAATTCGGGCCGGTTTTGGGAATTGGTGAAGGCAGGATTTGTGGCAAAAAGGCCTTCGCAGCCTCCCGCACCATCGCCATCGGACTGTCCAAGGCGGCGGTGCATTCTGCAATGCCATAAGATTCAATGACTTCGGGATCGCCTTGGAGCAACTGCAACCAACAGCGCCGCGTTTGTTGGGTGTATTTGGAAGGTTTTCGCCCCGTCTTGGCGAGCTTCATTTCGCGGAAAAATCGCTCTAAAAGCCCTTCCGGATCCGACGCATTGACCGTCAAATGTAAGGGATTGCCCTTCAACTGGATTTGCTCCAATTCGTCGAGCAGCGCCAAGGCGACGGGCAAATGTTGCAGGCGGTTGCTGCGCAAATCCAAGTATTTCAGCCGCGTGAGATGGCGGATGGATTCAGGCACTTCCAGAAGCTGATTGAGGCCGAGCGTGAGGTTCTCCAATTGCGGATGCAGGGCATTTGCCGGCCAATGACGGAAGCTGTTGTCGTTGAGTCGCAACGTGCGGAGCGACTGACATTCAGTGAGTTCCTGCGGGAGCTCAGCAAGTTGGTTTTCGTCAAGGTCGAGCCGTTGAAGGTGCAACAGCTGCCCGATTTCTGCTGGGATTTGGCGCAATTGGTTGTTGCGCAAGTTGAGGGTCTGCAACTGCGAAAGGTAGCCAATCTGCGCCGGCAATTGCCGCAAGAGGTTCTGGCTCAGGTCCAAAACTTTGAGATTGACCAACTGGAAAATCTCCGTGGGGAAATCGGTCAAACCCCTCCCGGAGAGGAAAAGTTCGCCGGTCTCCAACGGAGCCTGCAAAGCATCTTCCAAGTTGCGCGCGACATACATCTGGCTAAGATAGTAGTTAGCAGTTAGCAAGGAGCAGTTAGCAGTTTTCGCTGGTGAGTTAGCAGTTGGCAAGGAGCGGTTAGCAGTTTTCGCTGGAGAATTGGCAGTTGGCAAGGAGCGGTTAGCAGTTTACAATCTTGAAATTGCTCACTGCGAAGCGCAAACTGCTAACCGCTAACTGCTACTTGCTAACTTTTCAGTTATTTTGCGTTTGCATGGATGTCCGCCCTTCGCCCGAACGTGATTTTTTCCCCTCCTCGATGGAGCATCGGCCATTGCATGTGCCCGAAAAGACGCAATTGAAGCGCTATTTTGAGTTTACGGGGGCCGATGAATATGAAGGATTTACGCCGAGTTTGTATGCCATTTCGACGGAATTGACAGATTTTGAAGCTTGGATCTGGGGAATGCGTTTTTGGGGACGGGAAACGACCGTTCGGGCTGGAATTGCCGTATGCCGCGTGCTTGCCACCGAATGGGACGCTGCCTTGGGTGCCGTCGGTCAGGATCCGATTCCCAATTCCGCTGCGCATAGCCTCGTTTTGTCGCCTGCCGAGGCCGTGAACTACGGCAACTATTGGGTCAACATTCCGAGCGAGGAGAAGGCCATCCGGATCATGGAACTGGAAAAGCCGCTGCCTGAGGAATGGTATGCCGAACCGTTTCACACGGAATTGCAAGCGAAACCGTTTTTCTGGGGAGCCTTGGCAGCTTGGCGGTTGATGCAAGGCATCTTGATCAAGCGCGATCCTGCGGCCGTGGGCCTCGCGGAAGGCGCCTGCGCAGCTGCCCGCGCACGTATGCTCGCTGGACTTACACCTGCAGACGCGGTCGCGGATGTAAAAGCAAAAATTGTGCTCGATTTGCGTACTTGGATGGGCCGGAAATGGTAAATTGAACCATGGACAACCTGACCGAAAGCCAAAAAGTTGAACGCGATCGCAAGGAGTTACGTCAAACCGCTGTTCGTACTTTTTTCTGGGGAAGCGTGTTGCAATGGCTCTCGATGAGCGTCAACTGGGCCTTGTTTTTATATTTTCAATTCGAATTTACCCTTGTCGATGGTTGGACGGGGGCTGCGGGAATGTCCTTGGTGGAATATCTGCGTGTCAACAACTTTCCCGAGCTATTTATTGGATTTACCATTGGTAGTTTCGTTTATAGTTTGACCCTTCGCAGGTTAGCGGACGCAGCGCCGGCTCGACTTTTGGAAAGGGGCAATTCACTGTTTCAGGTGGCGGCATTGTTGGCGATTTTCCCTTCGATTTTGGGAACTTTGATCGGACTCGCCGGCTTTCTTCAAGCTCAGGGTAGGCTAGCGTTGATTTTGGATTTCGGCGAATTGGCCGAGGTCTTTCTACCGGCGGCCATGTTTTACTTCGTCCCGGGGGTGATCGTAGGCATGCTTGCCGGATTGGCCGTGCGGCAGAAAGGTTTGGCTTTGGCTGAGCAACGACGTTTGGAATTGCGTCAAGACTGGGATTTGGACATTCATCAACGCACATGAGGATGGATACAAGGAAAATCACGGCCGACAACAATCAGCTATCAGCCGATTTGGACGCAGCATCGCGAAGGGTCGGCCTCAGGGTTTTTGTTCTTGGAGCTGCGATTCAGACAATTGCTGTTTACCTCTTTTGTCTGGGAATATTCTCATACACGTCTTACAGTCGTGCGCAATTTCGTGGTGATGTTTGGTCATTTGAGGACTGGAAGACTGAATTGGGTGATCAACTAGTTCTTTGGGTTGCAATTGGACTTGGAGGTCTCGCCTTGGCCGTAGCCTCCATGCCTGCTGGCCACTGGGCTGGAAAAATGATTGGAATTCGCAAATATCGTTTCGTCTGGGTGGGGCCGGTTGCTGCGTTCTTTCCGACATTGGTTGGCGGTCTAACAATTACTCTTGCTGCTTTCGCTTATCGTTCAGCTATTAATCATTACGGGATAGGCAGTTTTTTGGAGGATTTCGTGATCCCAACAGTTCTCTTTGCGTTAGGATTTTACCTTCCCGGGATCGTCACAAGTTTGCTGGGAGGTTTGGTAATCCGGCAAAAAATGAGAGGTAAAACCGAGGATTTTGAACGGGAAATGGCCCATCAACAACAGCAAGAATGACCACTCCCCAAGCCCAATCTGATGAAATACAGCAGCGCACGGCAGCCTTATTGCCTTATGCGCGCCGCTTCGGGGGCAAGGCATTTTTGTGGATTGGCCTCGCACAAACGACGGCGATCACCTTCTTTTTGACGATTTCATTGTCGTTGCTCATTTCAAATCGGCTGGCGGGGTTCTTTTCAAATGGGAACATTTGAATTTTGGAGGCTTTCAATTTTGGAAATTGGTCCCTTGTTAATGGTGATCGGCAGTGGAGGGCTTGTTTCGGCGATCAGTGGCTTACCTTTTGGACGCTGGGCAGGAAAAGCGATTGGGATTCGAAAACGCAGCATTGCTTGGGTGGGATTCATTGCGGCCGTAGTTCCGGCAATCCTCGCTGGATTGGTCTTTGTTTTGGTGGCGCTGGAGCTTAGGCCGATTTATTTTTCTTGGGCAGTGCATTCATTTTCAGCTGATTTTCTGCTTCCGGTTTTCTTATTTTCGTTGATGTATTATCTGCCCGGAATTCTCACGAGCATTTTGGCTGGTTTGGTGATCCGGCAAAAGATACGGGGCAAGGAAGACGAATTGCGCAAAGAAAGCGGCAGCAATGATCCGAAGGATTGGAAAGCAATTGATTGAACGAAGGACATGGAAACTATTCAAGACATTCGGGTTTCCAATGACGAACGGCAGGTAAAACATGTCGGCGGAAGGGTGTTTTGGGTGGCGGCTGTCATTCAATTGTTGGCGATGATTTTGTTGGTAGCTGGCTTCTATTTCTATCAGTATCAGCGTTTTCGCCAGATTGAGGAAGCCATGAATTCCCTGCAGTTGGATCGCGGGGATCCACAAAATTCCACAAGCAGCTCCTTGGAGGACGGAACTGTCTACTTTGAAGTCCATTTTTGGTACTGGATGGCCCTACCATTTGGAACTGCCCTTTTTGCTGCCGGATTCGTCTTTTGCTTTGGAGCTTGGCTATCCGGTCGGAATGCTGCAAGGCGTATCATGCAAAAGCAAGTTCCCTATGCAAGAGCTGGCCTTTTTGCCATGCTGGGACCGTCCCTCGCAGCTGCGATCACCTTATTCGGCATCGAAAACATCCTCAGTCACCGCACTTGGGAAGACATCAACAATAGGCTATGGGACGAGGGGATCATTGTATTCCTGGGCTACACGGCAATGTTTTTGTTTCCTGCTGTGATCACCGGCATTCTCGCCGGATTTGTCACGCGGCAGAAGCTGGCAGCGATGGAATTCAAAAGAACGCAGGAAATCCAATCTGAAAAATGACGGAATTCCAGTTGCAACCACCCATTGAAAATGTCGTCACCGAGGCAAAAATGGCCAGTTTCCGGAGGTTGGGGGGAACAGTTTTTGCCATCGGCGGATTCTTCCAAGGATTGTCGACCCTGCTGATTTCACTCGGAATACTTACCCGAAACTACGTTTACATTACCGCGAGTTTCTATGGCGAGGACCTGACTTGGAACGGCTTATGGACGGAATTGAAATCAGAGTCGGCGTTGTTGATCGCGCTGGGATCAACCGCGGTACTGCTGATTGGGCCCTCCTTTGGGATGGGGCGTTGGGCGGGAAGAAAAATCGGCCTCAAAAAGTTGCGCTACGGTTGGGTGGGCTTGATCACTGCAATCATTCTATCGGTTTTTGCCTCGATTTGCATGTGTTTCATCGCCTGCATGCTGGATGATGAACTCGCAAAGGATTTTTGGTACGATGGAACCCTGATTTTGTCACTTTTCACGGCACTGTACCTCCTGCCAGGCATTGCCACTGGAATTGTTTCGGGATTGGTCGTGCGGCAAAGGATTCGGTCGAAGTTGCAGAAAACACTGACGGATACCGGAGCGTCGACACCATCAGGAATATGTCCACAACGATGATTACTGGAACCGAAGTTGAGAATGCGCAGCGATTGAAAACAGCGCAGCGACTGGGTTCGGTGACCATGATGGTATTTGTAGTTCTACTTCTGATCCTGATTTGGTGGATATTTATCGGAATAGAATTTGCAGATCAACCAAGCAATGAAAAAAATACTAGTCCTTTATTGAAGGTTTTTGTAACCCCTTTAGCCCAATTCCTTAAAGGTCGATGGGTGGCATTTTTGTTATCATTTGTGATATTTTTCGGAACTGCTTGGATTACGGGACGTATGGCTGGGCGTCGAATTTTACATTTTGGGGCTGGCCTATGGCCAGCGTTTGGTGCTTTTTTCCTCCTTTTTTACTGCATTCCAATCCTCATTTTTCCGGTTTTCGCTTTATTGGGAGATACCGACGGAAGGCTTTACAGACGTCTTGTGAATCGGCCCGAAGAGTGGCTTAGATTATCGTTTGCGATGGTCGCTTACGTAGTTCTCCTGTCCGCAGTTCTTGGAACAGTTTATCGACTATTGTTAAAATGGTGGTCCAGAAAGAGCAATTTGGAGCAGATTAAGCTTCCCTGATATTTTTAGCTCGGCTTCTGACGAATTCGTAAACGCTCACGGGTTCAGTTTTTTGAGTGCAACCTATCCACGGTTGGCTGAACGGTCGAAACTTCCCGAGAGTCATGATTTATGGAATTCCAAGCATTTGCCCATCCCACAACGATGATGTAATTTTCGCATTCCAAAAATATTCCGATGAATAGACGTTTGTTCCCTTCGTTTTTTGCCGCTTGCCTTTTGGCTTGGGTCCTGGTTTTGCCTGCCAATGCCACCGCCCAGAAGAAAAAGACCGTTGCTGACGCTTCTACCCAACTTCAGCAATTGGTGGAGAGCAGCTTTAATACCTTCAAAACGACCGGGTTGAGTGTCGCGATTGTCAAAGACGGGCAAGTGGTCATGGCCAAAGGCTTCGGCAGTGCCAATACCGAGTCCAATACGCCCGCCGCAAGCGGCTCCCTTTACAACATCGCCTCTTGCAGCAAAGCTTTCACTGCAGCTGCAATCGGCTTACTCGTCGAGGAAGGCAAACTTCGCTGGGAAGACAAAGTCCGCGACCATTTGCCTGATTTTCAGATGGCTGATCCTTATATCACCGCGCAAATGACCATCCGCGACCTGCTTTGCCACCGCAGTGGCCTCGGCACGTTTGACGGCGACCTCCTCTGGTACGGCACCAATTACACCGACGAGGAAATTGTCGCCCATATCCGGCATCTGCCCATCCGGCAAGAATTCCGCGCCGAATTTGGCTACCAAAACAACCTTTACACGGTGGCTGGACTGGTCATCAAAAAAATCACCGGCAAAACTTGGTCAGAGTTCGTTACTGAACGCTTTTTCAAGCCTTTGGAAATGAACGCCACCTACCCGAGCAATGATGAATTGCCCTCGAATGCACCCGTTGCGCGCGGCCACCTCGAAGGCAAAGTGCAGCCGATTTACAACTACGAAGGCGGCAAACCCGCTGCAAGTATTTACAGCAGCGTCGACGATTTGACCCATTGGGTGCGCATGTGGCTCGACGGCGGCAAATGGAACGGCAAACAAATCCTGAGCCCGGGTACGATGCGGGCATTGACGTCGGGGCAAACCATGTTGGGCGTGAGTCCAACTTGGCAGGGCTGGGGTATCCATTTTCGCAGTTATGCACTGGGTTGGAGCTTGTTCGATTATTCGGGGAAGAAGGTCATCGAGCACAACGGCGGCATGCCGGGCTACATTTCGAAGGTGATGATCGTACCGGAAGCCGGCTTGGGATTGATTGTCCTCAACAACGGCAACGACGGATTGGTGAACGACGCCATCCGCTTCAAGGTGCTCGATCATTATTTCGGCGGAAATGGTCAGGAATGGGACAAGACTTTCAAGGCCTTTGCGGACCAAGGTGAAGCCGGACAAAAGACGGAAACCGCCATGCGTGAGGGTAGCCGCGTCCCCAATACGCAACCTTCGCTCGGATTGGCCGCCTATGCGGGCACCTATTTTGACAAAACCTACGGCGACGTCAAAATCGAGCAGTTGGGAGCAGGCCTGAAATTCACCATGTTGCCCACAAAAGAGCTGTTTACGGGCACCATGGAGCACTTCCATTACGATACCTGGAAAGTGCAATTCAATGATCCCTACCTTCCATTTGCCTTGGTTTCCTTCGAATTGGGCCCGAAAGGCGAAGTTCAAGGCTTCAAAATCGACCTCCCCAACGGAGATTTTCACTTCTACCAACTCAACTTTAGAGTGAAAAGTGAAAAGTGAAAAGTAAGTAGTCGTCCACCGCTTGTTTGCGTTGCGACTTTTCACTTTTAGTTTTTCACTTTTCACTTACTTATCCACATTCAGTGGCGGCTCAACTGTGGGTTTCTTGGCCGCATGGGCGCAGGCCTTGGCCTTATATTTGTAGCTGAAAGGAAGAAGAATGAATATCCTGCCACTTTTGTTGATGGCCTGTTGGGCTATTGTCGGTTCGTCGAATCATGGACGGCCGGTGGCGGCTGTGGATCCCTGTCAACTGCAAGGTGCGGTGTTTGTGGAGGAGGTCGAGGGCTTTGCCACCTACCGTGTTTTTGTGGAGGATATTGAAAATTTTGCCGATTTGAGGGTTTACAAAGAACCCGTGCGTGGATTTGCCGACAAACCTGGCCGATGGCACTTCACCGATACAAAAGCTTTCGCCGATTTTTCCGTTGCATTCGTAGACGTGAAGGTGCGGGCTGATTTCTCGATTTATTATACCGAATTCCAGAGCCTTTCCGGCTGCAAATAACGATGGTTGTAGAAGCTTCGATTCAGCTCAATCTCGATATCCCCAAGGAGGATTTTGACCAAGTGGTGGCCGTACTTTCCGAGATCGGCTACTATGCGTTTGAAGAAACACCTTCGGTGTTGAAAGCCTTCATCATGGAGAGCGACTATGACAGCGCAGCATTCGATCAAGCGATTCAGGACTTTTTTCCTGAGCTTCGTTTTTCCAAGACCGTGGAAAGGATCGAAGCGAAGGATTGGAACGCGGAGTGGGAGGCGAATTTCCACAGCGTGACCGTAGGCGACTTCTGCGAAGTGCATCCGCCGCATCGCGCACCTGATCCCAATGTCAAGTACCATTTGCTTGTGGCACCTAAGATGGCCTTCGGGACCGGGCACCATGCGACCACTTGGCTGATGCTCGAGGAATGCAGCCGGCTCGATTTCGCGGGGAAGGATGTGCTCGACATGGGCTGTGGAACCGGCGTTTTGGGAATTCTCGCCCATCAGTTGGGTGCGGCGCATGTCACCTGCATCGACTTTGATCCGTGGTGCGAGGAAAATACCCGCGAAAATGCCGGATTGAACAACATCGCCGATCTGGAAATCCTGCTGGGAGACGCCTCGGCGATTCCGGATAGACGTTACCAGATTATCTTAGCCAACATCAACCGAAATGTATTGTTGGCCGACCGTGACCATTATGTCAATGCACTTTCGCCCGGTGGAATCATCGCCATGAGTGGATTTTATGACTTTGACGAGGAAAAGGTCACCGCGCACTACACCGCTGCCGGACTCCATCTCGTGCAACGCTGCGAAAAGACCAATTGGGTCATGCTGGCTTTTGAAAAGACCGACAATACTGCTCTGAATTCATGAAGAAGGTAGGATTTCTTGCGAATATGATAGATCGAATTCCGATGAGGCGCAACGCAAAACGATTGTTTTCCAATTTGTTGGGCTGTTTCATGTTGATGGGCATCGTTTTGGGCTTTGCTGGACAGGCGCTTTCCCAAAATTCCAAAACCCTCAACGACGACCCTGCCAAATTCATCGTCGAATTTGAAAGTCGCATTGCACCTCTTGGCGACAAGGCGACGCAACAGTACCTGAAAGTCTTCCGGTTGAATTGGGAGACAGGCAAATACACCCGTATGGAGCAGGAAAGGTTTGTGATCCAGACCAATATCATGCTGCTCAAGAACTACCAAATCGCCGGCGAGGTGCTTTCCTACGCCAAGGCGTTCGAATTGCTCCACAGTGACACCGCCAAGGCCAAGCTGAATGTGGACGCATTTTTCAATGTCGCTGACTCCTGCATTTTGACGTTGGATCGCGTGCAGTCTGGCAAATTTTACGGGTTCATTCAACAATACCTCGGCACAGGCGCCGTCGTCAAAACTTCAGGATCGAGTTGGTCGATGAGTCAAATCGACCCTGTTCTTGATTTTACGACCAAAACCAATCCCGAGACCGGCAAGCCCGTCCATTTTGCCTTTTTGACCTTCAACAATACGGATCTCGTTTACCGAAATGCAAAGGACAGCACGCGCATTTACGGCACTTCCGGGGAGTTGAACTTGATGAACAAGGCTTTCAATGCCAAGGGGGGTAAGCTCGACTGGTCCAAAATGAAGCTCGATCCCAACGATGTCTATGCCGAATTGATGGATTACGGCTTGAACCTGAACTATTCCTTCGTCAACATCGACACCGTTATTTTTCATTACAATAGCCTCATTTCCAAGCCGCTCAAAGGTCGTTATGAGGACATGAACAAAGGCTACTCCGACATCAACAAAGCCAATTACCCCTACTTCAGAAGCTACGATGGCGGGGTTGTGATTGAGAATTTTATCAAAAACGTGCGCTACGAAGGTGGTTTTTCCTTGCGCGGGGTGAAGAAGATCGGTTCGGCCTATTTCAAGTTGGTCGACATCCCCAAGGTGGAGGAAAAAGAAGAAAAGAAAAGCGCCGGCGCTGAAGAGACGCCCGATACCTACGAAGAGGATTTTGGCTATAAATACGACGAAAGCGCCTATTATTTTGACGAGGACGACGTCATCGAAGGCGGGGGCGAAGAGAATCCGGAGGATTTGGAGGACTTGGAGTCAGAAGACCCGACCGAGGGAGGTGTATTCGATGACTTCAATCCAGACTTTTTGGACAAGGAGCTCAAGCTGTTCAAGGCGCAGTTGACTATTTTCAGGAATGGCGAACCGGCGATGAACCTGCGTGCAATGGAATTTGTCTTGGACCTGGAGAAGCTCGTGTCCAAGCGCACCGAGGTCGCGATGTACCTCAGCAAAACCGACAGCATCACCCATCCAAGCGTCGACGTGATCTATGAAGTGGATTCGAATACGGTCACGCTCATCAAGGACGTCAAGGACAAGCTCAGCCATCAGGCATTTTTGAGCCCTTACCACAATTTTTACCTCTACTTTGATGCCATCAAGTGGAAGCAGAATACCGATATCATCGAATTCACCTCCATCATTGACAAGGAAAACCAAACCTCTGCGATTGAATCCAAGGATTTTTTCAAGCTGCAGCGTTGGAACCAATTCAAGGGCGTTTTGCCTTTCAATCCAATCGGAGCGATCTACCGTTTTGCACAAACCCATGAAGGTCAGCCGATTTTTGCCGAATCCATCACCACCGAATACAAACTCGACGATGTGATCGACGCCCTCAAAATGGCTTTGGTCGACGTCGAAGGTTCGGGCTTCATCCAATACGACCGCAAAACCGGCGAAATCAAGCCGTTGCCCAAGCTTTTGGACTGGGCAAAAGGTGCCCGCGGACGCAAGGATTATGATGCGATCCAGATCACATCCAACGTCAAGACCGGCAACAATGCCGAGTTGAACCTGACCGACATGAACATCGCCATGAAAGGCGTGGCCTTTTTCCCGCTGAGCGACAGTCAGTTCGTGCGTGTTTTGCCCAACCACCAAGAGGTCACGGTCAAGAAAAACCGGGATTTGCAGTTTGACGGAACCGTTGCGGCTGGAAAGCTGAATTTCTACGGTCGCGTCACCCCAGACAACGTCGACATGTCCGGGATTCCGGGGAAATTCACGTTCCAATACGAGAACTACAAGGTTTTGGTGGACTCCTTGGATTCCTTGCGGTTTATCCTTGTGCGCAATCCGCCGCTTGGGTATGTGTATTCGCCGCTGCAGCGCGCCTTGCGTGCGACCACGATCGAGGGCGTAACCGGGGCGATCTACATCAACAAGCCGACCAACAAAAATGGCTTGGAGCCGCATCCGGAGTATCCTGTCTTTGACAGCTATACCAAGTCCTTCATTTATTGGTACAAGCCCGGCGTGCGCGACGGGGTTTACACCAAAGACAAGCTGTATTTCAGCATTGACCCGTTTGTATTGGACTCCTTGGAGGATTTCAAAGAATCGGCATTGAGCTTTGAAGGTGAATTTTATTCCTCCGAAATCTTTCCCAAAATCAGGCAGAAACTGGCTGTGATGGAGGACTTTACGCTCGGAATGAAGGACGTCACACCGCCCGATACCGGTTATGCAGCCTATGACAACAAAGGGCGCTTCATCGGGGAAATCAGACTCGACGGCGATGGTTTGAGCAGCAAGGGTCAAATGAATTTCCTGCACACCGTTGCCAAGTCCGACAGCTTCCAACTCTATTTTGACACGGTCAAGGCCGTGACCAATCAATTCAATATGCCCGGTGGCCTTTACGAAGGGGCGTATTTTCCTGAGGTTCAGGCCAATTCGGTCAATTATAAATGGCTGACCAAAAAGGACGAGATTGAGTTGGAGACGATGGACAAAGGCGAACCGATCGTCATGTTTGGCGGGGAAGGAACCTTCGAAGGAAAGTTGCGCATTACCAAGGAAGGCCTCCGTGGATCAGGCAAAGTGCGGATGGGCAATGTATTGGTGGAGAGCAAAGACATCATTTTTGGCGAGAAGGATTTTATTGCCAACGACGGGGTATTTACGGTGTTTGACCAAAACAAGCCTGACAAACGCCTTTTTGTTGCCAAAGACAGCAAGGTGAGCTACGATGTCGCCAAGCACCACTCTTCCTTCGTGACGGAAAAGGTCGGTGAAGCCACCGTTGCATTCCCTGAGCAGAAATACCGCAGTTCGCTCGCAAAGGGCGAATATGACCGCAAAACCAACGATGTAAGGCTGGAAAGTCCCTCGATCAAGCCCGGTCAAAACTATTTCTACAGCTCGGACCCCTTGCAGGATAGCTTGGTATTCATGGCCAAGGACGCGCATTACAACTTTGATCAGCAACGGATCGAGGTCAAGGGCGTCCCCTACATCTATGTTGCCGACGCGAAGATTTTGCCCGACAGCGGTGCCGTGGAAATCAAACCCAATGGCTTCATGCAAAAGTTGGAAAATGCCGTGGTGGAAGCCAATCAGGTGACCAACTATCACCGGATGTACGAATCCAGCCTCGAAATCACGCATTCGAAGCGCTACACAGGCAAGAGTAAATATGACTATCCACCGGTGATGGGCAAAAACCAATACATCAACATGGTGGAGATGAAGGTCCAAGGTGACACCATGTCGATTGCAACGGGTGAAATCAAGGAGGAGGAGAAGTTCTATTTGACCGATCGTATTTTCTTCAAAGGAGCAACGCGCCTCGAGGCCCCCAATAAGTATATGCGCTTTACCGGTGAAGTAAAGATCGATTCGGAGAATCCATTTTTTGCTGACAAGTGGTTCAAATACAACGATATCGTGAATCCAGACTCTGTGTTTGTCGAAATCACGCAGACGCAATTGGGTAAGCTGATCGTCGGCTTGGATTACATGAAACGCACGCGAACCTTTTATTCCTCATTCTTGGGTCCCAAAAAGAATGTGGATGATATGGAAGTTGCCCGCGCCACCGGTGGTCTGACATTCGACCGCAACACCGACGAATTTAAGATCGGTCCGAAGGCAAAGTTGACAGGTAAAGAATACCGTGGCACGACCAGCAGTCTCGACGATAAAAATGACATCGTGACTACCGTTGGTATGCTCAAAATCCCTAACAACTTCGCCAAGAACACCATCGAGATGTCGCTTGCAGGTAAATGGCGGGATGAGCGGACCCAAAAGGAAATCACGAGTGACCTGATCGGCAACTTCAATTTCAGCTGTATTTCCAAAGAAGCTTGGGCTAAGCTCTATGCCAAAGCCCAGGTTGTGACGGCGATCAACAATACGGTGGATTGGAACAATCAGGCCTTCCGTGAAGGTTTGGCAGAATTCCTTGACCCCAACCTGGAGCGCGAAGACAAAAACATGCAAATGTTTCTGGATCAGGTTCAAAAGGCCATCTCTTACAATGAGATCAAACCTTCCAAGCTGATTGCGGGTTCATTGCTCCTTTCTGGAATTCAATTCCGATTTGACCGGGAATTCAAGTCTCTCTGGTATTCTGGTGAGGTGGGGATCCTGGGCATCAATCAGGAGCCTGTGAACAAGGTCACGACCTCCAACTCCAAAATCGAATACGCCCGCGGAAAATATACCCCTGCCGGCATCACATTGCCCGATACTTTGCGGATGTACCTTGAGTTTGACGAACTCAACTGGGTCTTTTATGAATTCTATGGCGATGTCCTCTACACGATTTCGAGTGACCTCGACGGGTACAACGCTGTCTTGCGTGCCGAGAAGGAAAAGCGGAAGAAAAATGATGGCTACCGTTTTGAACTCAGCGATGATGCTGCCAAGGATGCCTTCCTCACGAAGTTTGTAAACAAGTATATCTGGCGAACCGGTCGCTCCAACGGCGGTGGTGATGAGGAAGAAATTCCTGAGAATACCCCTGGCGGCAATACTCCTGGGGAAAATACCCCTGGCGGTAACACTCCTGGTGGAAATACCCCTGGCGGCAACACCCCCGGCGGTGACGACAAGAAGGAGGGGGGAATCATCGACGACGGGCTTGATGGCGGAGGCGATGAAAAGAAGGAAGGCGGCGGCATCGACGACGGAATGGACGACGGCGGCAATTGAGGTTTTGAGAGCCTAGTTGTTTTCTGAATAATACCAATTTGAATGATACGCAAAACGTTGCACGTTTTGTACTTGGCAGCTATTGCTGTTGTGGTACCTATGTTTGCCCTTGGGCAACAGCCGATTCAGCAGGTGGATCGCGGGTCGATGATCTCAAATTCCTTTCGGTCAAACGCCATTCGATATCCGGATTCCATGGGAAGGGTGGGCATGGTCTGGTCGGCAAGCGATGTTGATTGCGGTTTGCACCGCAATGCTGTCACCGGGCGGCTTTATACCTCCTTCATGGACGGCTATGCCCACAATGACCCGGATTTGGCAAGAGCATTGGGTAGCATGCGGATGAATTTGAACAACAACGAATTCATTTTCGGCCCGCAGGTTAAGGCAGATTCAAACGACCTTCGCGGTACAGAATGCAAGTTCAATTTCTATGACAGTACGACCACAGTCACCGGAAAATTCGATTTTTTGCCGAATTTCCCGCAAAAGACCGTCGAGATGGAATTCGCAGGTGCATGGAAGGAAACGCATCGGAAGCGCGAGGCAAGGACGGACCTCGTTGGCCGGTTTGATTTGGGATGTATCCCCAAAAAGGCTTGGGAAAAGCTAGCAGACAAAGCAAAAATCACAACCGCAATGAACAAAGACGTCGATTGGCAAGACGAGACATTTCTGGAGGGATTGGCCGAATTTCTTGATCCGAACGGCAAAAAGACCGCAAAAAACCTGCCCACTTTGCGCAAAGAATTGGTCGAAGCTGACGTTTATTACCGGATTGAAGCACCTGCAAAAATTCCATCGTCGCTGTTGCTTTCCGGCCTCAAGTTTTACTATGACGTCGAATTGAATTCCCTTTGGTACAGCGGCGAGGTCGGCCTGCTTGCCATCAATGGGATTCCCATCAACAAGTTGACCACCAACAACTGCAAGCTAGAGTATGTCATGGCACCCAAGCGCCCGAATGGAATAGTGGTTTCGGATACCTTGCGTATTTATTTGGAGTTTGATGAGTTGAATTGGGTCTTTTTTGAGTGTTTTGACGATGTTGTCCGCACCATTTCCAGCGACATCGATGGTTACAATGCTATTTTGGAGGCCTCCAATCCCAAGAAAAAGGGCTTCCGATTCAAAAAAATCGAGAGATACGAAGTTGAGGAGATGCTGAGTTCTTTTCTCGATCGCCATATCTGGCGCACGGGCCGACTCCGGCAGAATTGAACTTGGGAGGCGCCCAACTGCTATTCATTTCCCGATTTTCCTGATGAAGGTCTTCGTTTTGGCCGCGTTTTCACCTCCGATAGATTCGCCAATCCTTCGTAGATTCGCCCAAAATTCACGAAAATCGTTCCGCACATGGAAATCCGGATAGAAAAAGACACCATGGGAACCGTCGAGGTCCCCGCCAATCGTTATTGGGGCGCGCAAACGCAGCGTTCGATCATGAATTTTCCGATTGCGCGCGACATCAACCGCATGCCGATCGAGATCATCCGTGCATTTGCCTATTTGAAAAAGGCGGCTGCCCTCGCCAACCGCGATCTCGGGGCCTTGGCCGATGACAAATGCGGTCTGATCGGGCAGGTTTGCGACGAAATTCTCGCCGGCAAACTCGACGACGAATTTCCCTTGGTCGTCTGGCAGACGGGTTCCGGCACACAAAGCAACATGAACGTCAACGAGGTCGTCGCCTACCGTGCCCACGTGGTGCGGGGTGGCTCCTTGACCGACAAAGACAAATTTGTGCATCCGAATGACGACGTCAACAAGTCGCAATCGAGCAACGATACCTTCCCGACAGCGATGCATATCGCGGCCTACAAGATGTTGATGGAGACGACCTTGCCTGGCATTCAGGCCTTGCGCGACACCTTGGCAGCCAAGTCATTGGCCTTCATGAGCGTGGTCAAAATCGGGCGCACTCACTTCATGGACGCGACCCCGCTCACGCTCGGTCAGGAGTTTAGTGGCTATGTCGCGCAACTCGACCATGGCATGCGCGCGATCCGCAACACGCTCCGCGCACCTCAGCGAACTCGCCCTCGGCGGTACAGCGGTCGGCACCGGCATCAATACACCCAAAGGCTACGCGCCCTTGGTCGCCCAAAAAATTGCCGAATTGACCGGTTTGCCCTTCATCACCGCCCCCAACAAGTTTGAGGCACTCGCCGCCCACGATGGCATTGTGGAAGCCCACGGCGCCCTCAAAACCGTGGCCGTAAGCCTGATGAAGATCGCCAACGACATCCGCATGCTCAGCTCCGGCCCACGTGCCGGCATCGGCGAAATCTACATCCCGGACAATGAACCCGGCAGTTCCATCATGCCGGGCAAGGTCAATCCCACACAATGCGAAGCCATGACGATGGTCGCGGCCCAAGTGCTCGGAAATGACGTTGCGATCAACATCGGCGGCTCCAACGGCCATTTTGAACTCAACGTGTTCAAGCCGATGATGATCTATAACTTCCTGCACAGCGCCCGCCTCATCGGGGATGTTTGCAATAGCTTCAACGAGCGTTGTGCCTCCGGCATCGAGCCATTGCATGAAAACATCAAGAAGCACGTCAACAATTCGTTGATGCTGGTCACGGCACTCAATACCAAAATCGGCTACTACAAAAGTGCTGAGATTGCCCAAAATGCACACAAAAAGGGCCTCAGCCTCAAGGAAAGCGCCTTGGAGCTCGGCTACTTGACGTCCGAAGATTTTGACGCCTGGGTGATTCCCGGCGACATGGTCGGCGATCTTGGCGTTTGAATTTGAGTGCGAGAAGGATTTTCAGGTGTCGTTGGCGCTACCCAAAGTTTGGGATGAGCGCCAACGACACTTTTTTCCGCCAATTCCGCGAACTGCAATGGCTTTGCACACAAGCCGCAAGATGGACCGCTCATCTGCCAACTCTTTCCACGGACTGACCACTCTTTTTTGCACTGAATCGCCACGCTGACTATATTACAAGCATGTTCAAGGCCTTTTGGGAGATATTGGAGAGCGGGTACTATTCTTTGCCGGCGCAGTTGCTGGTGATGCAGGTGCGTTACCAAAAGTATGTGCTCGCTTGCTGGGTATTCTTTTTTCTCGCCATCACCAACAACTTCGGGGAAATGTTGGGCGTGCCCTACCTTTTCCTTGAACCAGAGTACTTGGGGCATATTTCGTTCACCAGCCTGTTTTTGACGGGTTGCGGAATGGGAACCTTCATCGCGAGCTATATGATCTCCACTTACGTGAGCGACAGCTACCGTTTTCACTTCCTGGCGATGGAGAAAAGACCCTTTTTGGTGTACTTTTTGAACAATCTCCTGATTCCCGTTGGGTTTTTGGCGGTTTATTCGATCAGCTTTGTCCAATTTCAGAAGTACAGCATCGGGCACTTTGAATGGAATATTCTCACCAAGCTTTTGGGCTTGTATGCGGGATTGTTTTCGGTGATTTTGGTGATTCTGCTTTACTTTTCAAGGGCAAGCAGGAATTTTGTCGCGATCATCGGTGAGCGTGCTACACGCAACCTGAATCCCCGCCGCGTGATCATTGCCAAGGCACGCGCGGGCATGGGCCTGCGTACACGTGTCGACTATTATCTGGCTACACCTACCCGCCTCGCCTCCCCTGACCCGAACGAGCCTGCAGAATTGCGCCAATTGGTCAAAATTCTGAATCAAAACCATGGAAACGCGCTTTTCCTCGAATTCATATTGCTGCTGCTCATCATGGGTTTGGGTTTGTTGGAGGAGAATCCGACGTTTCAGATTCCAGCTGGCGCAAGCGTGTTTTTTCTGTTTTCGATCTTTTTGATGCTGGTGTCGGCCATTGTCTTCTGGTTCAGAAAGCTTGGTCCGATTGCCATGATCGCCGTGGTGCTGATTTACCTCGCCTTTGACAACATCAGCGTGTTTCAAAATGAGCATCCGGCGTTGGGAATGAATTACGAAATGCCGCCTGCCGATTATACCTTGAAAGGTCTTTTGGCAGCGAGCAGCGAAGAAAATATCCAAGCTGATATTGCGAACACAACAAAAACGCTTCAAAATTGGTCCGCTGATTTCCAAGCTTATAACGAATTCGGAAGAAAGCCCAAGGCGATTATTGTCTGCACGTCGGGCGGTGGCTTGCGTGCGGCTTATTTCACTACCCGGATTTTGCAAAAGCTCGACAGCATCACTGCAGGGCAGATGATGGAAAGCACGCGCCTGATCACAGGCGCTTCCGGGGGAATGGTGGGTGCGGCCTATTATCGCGAATTGTACCTCAAGAAAAAGCTCGGCGCAATCGAAAACATCTGGGGAAAGGAGTACAGTGACCGCATTTCCAAGGATTTGCTTAACCGCACGATCCTCAAAGTGGTGACCAGCCTTTTTCTTCCGACAGCCAAGGAATGGGTAGGCGGCTCGAAATACGACAGTGACCGCGGATGGTCCTTTGACAGTCAACTCATGGCCAATTTGGGCGTTTGGAAAGATCGACGCCTTGCTGAATACATTCCCCTTGAAGAGAGTGCCTTCATTCCGCAAATGATCTTTTCGCCCGTTGTCATCAACGATGGTCGCCGACTCTACATTTCGGCCATACCCGCAAGTTACCTCACCCGCACCTATGACTTCGAAGGGAAAGTGGAAAGTGGCGTTTCAGGAATCGATTTCCGGAGGTTTTTCAAGGATCAGGACGCCGACAGCCTCCTGTTTGTCACGGCCTTGCGCATGAATGCATCCTTCCCGATGATTACGCCCTACGTAAGGCTCCCAAGTGCGCCGCCCATGGAAATCATCGATGCCGGCGTGGCCGACAACTACGGATTGGAAACGGCAAGCCGTTACATGCGGTATTTTGCCAAGTGGTATGTCGAAAACACCTCCGGCGTGATGCTTCTGCAAATTCGGGACTCGCGGCTGCAATCCATGGACTTGCCCAAATACCACAGCAAAAATGCCGTGAAGCAGCTTTTGGATCCGATTGGATCGACTTACAGTGCCTATTACATGAGCAATGACCTCACGACTGAGCAGTACATTCACACGATGGATGAGCTCATGCAAGGCAAGATGAAATATGCCTCCTTTCAATACGAGCCCGTGGATACCGGGGGCATTCGTGCATCGCTCAGTTGGCACCTCACTCCAAGCGAAATCGCCGGGATTGAAGGTTCTCTGGAAAGCCCCGACAACAAGGCGCTATTTGAAACCGTAGCGAATTGGCTGCGCAATGACGCGGCTGAAGAATAGGATTATGGTTCTTATTCGCTGGTGAGAAAACGAATGAGTTTTGCGCGATCTGCTGAAATCGTAATCCAAGTGCGGGAATTTTCAGTCAATTCCGAACCCCAACCTCCGCCGCTTCGGTAGAGGCTCACTTCCCGAAATTCGCAGATGTCAGGTTGCGCAGCAACGGCGGCTGCCAAGGGATCATGAAATTTTTTGCCGCCTGCGTGGCGCTCGAGATAGATGTCCATTCCACGAATGAGTAAATCCCAGGCGGGGCTTTTGCCCTTCATTTTCAGCATTTCGTGGTGAAATGCCTGGTCATATACCATTCCGTGGCAGACGTTTTTGGAGACCAAAATCCGTTCACCAACGTTTGGATTTTGAAGCAGTTTGAAGGCGGTTTGGACATCGCCGTTGAAGTTGTAAGTCGGGCAGGTATTCATCCCTGCAAATTTCTCCAACCTGAATTCCTCTGGCACTACCCTGTCACCTGCAAATCCGCCTTGTGCCACCCAACGGTGGACCGGTTGCGCTTCAGAAAGGCTTTTGAAGCCTTTGAGGGGTGCACCTGTCAGGAGCGTCAATTCCGGCCATTGTGCAAGGGATTGGAGCAGCAAGGAGGAGGCGTCCATGTCCGGTGTACGCGGCGCAAAATTCCCCAGCCAGTCGTAGTAGAACTTGGAAACGCAGTTTTTGTCGTAGCCAGGGACAGCGCTAGCAACCGGAATTTCGCCAACTCCGCATCTTTCAAGTACGGATTTCAGCATGCCAACTTGCTCGTTGGTTCCCGGTGTCACGGAAACGGAACGCAGGCGATACGCGGGGTGGGCAATAAGCAGCAGGAGGGTACAAAGGTCGTCGGGATCACCGGTTTCGGTGTCAAAATGGACGTCAAGCGGTAGTCTGGGATGGTGGTTCATTCGTAGAATAAGCAATAGGGTTATGTTTCATGCGACAAAAATGCACGCAACAAGCCTTTGGCAAGCGCGAAGTGCGGGTGAATGGTAAAAGAAGGAAAGTGAATGACCGATTGGCTGGGATTCAACGGTCAATGCAGGCTATTTCTTCGCCCAGATATTGTACTTCAGGATGCAATACAAAGCGCGGAACGCGTCTTTCCAGCCAATTTTTTTGCCTTCTTCGTACGTCCGGCCATAATAGCTGATGCCGACCTCGTAAATTCTGATGCCAGGAACCCGGCTGATTTTTGCCGTCACCTCCGGCTCAAATCCAAAGCGTTTTTCCTTCAGTTTGATGCCTTGGATCAGTTCCCGACGAAAGAGTTTGTAGCACGTTTCCATGTCTGAAAGGTTCAGATTGGTAAACATGTTGCTCGCATTGGTGAGCCATTTGTTGCCGATGCTATGCCAGTAAAAGAGAATGCGGTGCGGGTTGCCTCCCATAAAACGGGAGCCATAGACCACATCTGCAAATCCGTCCAGGATGGGCTTGAGCAGAAGGTTCCATTCGTGGGGATCGTATTCAAGGTCAGCATCTTGGACCACGACCCAGTCGCCCGTCGCCTTGGAAATTCCAGTATGCAGCGCGGCGCCCTTGCCTTGGTTGACTTCGTGGTTGAATAACACAATCCCGCGCTCAGGATGCTGCGCGATGTAGGCCAGGATGATCTCTTTTGACTTGTCTTTGGAGCAGTCGTTGACGCAAATCACTTCCTTGGTGATGCCCTGAATGAGGGTCACTTCGTTGATCTTGTCCAAAATATTGGTGATCGTACGTTCCTCGTTGTAGACCGGGACCACAATGGTCAGCTTCTGATTTCCCATTTTTCCAAAGATAGCGCGCAAAGATAGAGATTGGAAAGGGAAAAACCAGCGTTGTAATGGAACCTCAAAGGTTGACACGATCCGATAAATGGATCATTCACCCATACAGTTTGTCCCATTCGCTCACCTGAAATGATGCGACATCCACACCTCAATGTACCGGATCGGATTCTCAGGCATAAACCGGCGGAAGGTGATGATGTTGGGATCACGGGAGATGTTTCCTGGGAGATTGACGCCGTTTTCCCGGAGGATGACCGCCGGAATACCTTGGCTTCTTGCATATTGCCAAAGTTGCACCACCTGTTGCCAGTTGATTTGGCTTGTGATTAGTCCGACAAATATCCCTGAGACAGCCACTTCGTCGTACATGTGTTGCCCTTTTGGATGGTCGGGATGGTCATAATTGTACACCGCGGTGTAGCCCTGCTGCTCCATCAGGCCACCGAGTTCGTAGACCATGTGCGCATCTGACTGCGGAATCGAATAAGCGATGAATGCATGCGTTCCCATGACGCTAATTTAGGATTCGTTGAAGGGGAATGCAATGGCGGATTGTGGTATCGATTGAACATCGCTCAATTTTTCGTGATTTTTGAAACATGAGTGAAATCCACAACCCTCAAGAATTACGCGCAGAACTCTTCGATCAAATTCGGATGATCGAGAATCCTAGTATGCTTGGTGAACTGAAGGCTTATCTCAAGCAGCTTCTGAACAGAGGGGACTTTTGGGAGAATTTGACTGATTCTCAAAAGGCTCATATTGAAAAGGGTATAGCCGACAACGATGCAGGACGAAACAAGCCTTTTGAAGTGGTGATGCGCAACAAATACGCCTAGGGTCTCCCATACACCACCTTCCGAATTTCAATCAAAATCGCATTCAGCTTCGCAACATCGGGCTTATCGGGCAAATTGCTTGCCGCGAACCGCTCCGCGATCAAGGGCAACCTTGCTTCCGCCTCGGCCAAAAGTTCGTCGTAGTCGCGCTCGCCGCGACGGATCGCGAGCAATTCTTCGCGGTTTGGGCGTCGCACATGCAGCTGACCGTCAGCTATCTCGGCAGCCATGTCGAGTAGCCGGAAGGTATGCATCATGTTTTTGGCATCGTAGTTTTTACCGTGAGCAATCGTGCTTTCGTAGCGGACTTCGCTGCGTTTTTCCACCCAATCCCAGTAGTTTTTGTAGTCTTTGCAATAGATCGTATAGCCATCCTTGTTGAAGGCCATAATCGCCTGACGTTCCATGCCTTTGGGAACGGAACTGAGTGAAACTGCATTCGAATGGTCCTTTGCCGCAATGCCTTTGAATCCCAGCGTGGTGGCTGCATTTTCGCCGCCATAAAACAGCGCGTAGATGTCGTGCATATGCGGAATGTTCACCAATCCGCAGTCTTCCTGTTTCCATCCGCGTTGCGCAAGCCATTCCAAGAGAGGGACAGCGCCTTGACCCTCCGGCACAAAGCAGAAGTCCAAAATGCCTTTGCGCTCCTTGTCCATCGGATTGACGACCTTCTTGTTCAAGCCGCGCGCCTTGTAAATCTGCGCTTTCGCGTAGCCCGCAAAGGCCTCTTGACAAAGTTTGCTCAGCACATCCTCGGCACGGATCAAATCCATCACCGGGTCGCGAAATTGGACGCAGTCCTGCGGCACCGCCAACAATTCCAGCATCGTCGGATTGTTTTTGGCCAGCAAGTCCACAAATCGGCCCAATTCGTAGAAAACGACGTCATTTTTCTCGTCGGCGACTTGCTCGACGTAGTTCAGGCCATACAATTCGTCCTGCGGCAAAATGAAAACTCCACGGATGTCGACGTCGGACGTGGCAATGTTGAGACCATAGGCATGGCTTCCCGAAATGGCTTCCAGCAAGATGAGGTTCCGCTCGCGGAGGGTATCAAGGGTGAGTTTCATGCTGCGAAGATGCGGGGTGTTTGGGGAAAGTGGTTACAACGGATGATCGAATTGTTTGAGATTCTGAGGGGATGGTGCCTTTGGGTGCATCAATAGATGCATCAACTTGATATTATCTGTTAAAATCTGACTTCCTCAATTCGTTCTCAATGTATTTTTCCAATTGTTCCTTGCTCGGTAAGCGGATGAGATATTCTTGAACAAATAGGTTTTCATCCATGCCGGCAGTAGCATATTTCACCAATGCATGATCTTTTGAAGCGACTAAGAGAATTCCAACTGGGGGATTGTCAGTGCTATCGCTGATCTCATGTTTGAAGAAGTGTAGGTACGTATTGAGCTGGCCGATGTCATAGTGCTCAAAGGCTCCCATTTTGAGGTCTAATAGAATATGGCATTTCAGGATGCGATGATAGAACACCAAGTCGATGAAGTAGTAATTTTCACCGATTAGAATTCGCTTTTGTCGCGCTTCGAGACAAAAGCCATTGCCGAGTTCAAGGATGAAATCCTGTAAATGATCCAACAAGGCTGATTCGAGGTCGGATTCCTCTATGATTGCCTTTGCCGGAATGTCCAAGAATTCAAATGCGTAAATATTCTTGATGATATCTTTAGGGTTCAAAGGCGATGTCTTTTCATTTACAAGTGCAGAAAGTGCGCTTGGATTCTCTGATAGTCCACTTCGTTCAAAGTAGAGGCTGCTGATTTGCCGCTTCAGCTCGCGCACACTCCAGGTACCTTTTATACATTCTAGTTCATAAAAGGTGCGCTTGAGCGGTTCGGTTATTTTGATAAGTTCGATCAAGTGCGAAAACGACAGTTTGGTTAGGATCTTTTCAGGTGGAGTTTGGAGATCCGGTTTGAAAACTGATGGTGCCGCCCGATCAACATCTTGAGCAATTCGCTGCGTTAGCGTTTTCTCTAATTTTTGGGACAGCGTCCCAAGAATTGGATCGGAAAGTTGGTGAGTGAATTTTTGGGACAGTGTCCCAAGAATCTGAGGATAGACAGAATAGAACTGCCTACATCTAGATAACTCTGGCGCAGTAAGGCCTTTAATGGCAATTTTTTCGGCGATGCATTCAAGCAACCTCGCCCCATATTCCGCACGGTCATTGCCCTCCTGCTCAAATTCGACAATATAGTACCCGATCAACCAATTTCGGATCGTCAATGCTTGGTTCACAGCATTGGCCGCTGATGCCTGAAGATGTAGGTGAGTTTCTTCGATCGATGCTATCAGTTGCTTGAAATTTTTCATAGAGGTTTTTACCGTTAGACGTTTGAAAAGTACAGGAATGCTACTAAAATGAGATATATGGATGCAAATGTAGCATATATTTCAATAATGCAAAATTAAATGGTTATATTTGTGGAATAACCTCCCTTTATACTAATTTTTTACCCATTCGAAGGTCGTCTCTGAAGTTTCTTCCTGACCAAAATCACATCTCCGTTTTATGGAATCTGCAATTTCCATGCACCCAAGAGCTAAATTTGACGGATTCAGAACGTTACCCTATGAAAAAAACATTTTTGACATTGTTTCTCAGCGTTTGGGCACTTACGATTGCCTACGCACAAGAACCCACGCCGCTTCCCGCCAAATCGCAGATCACCGATGTGACCGTGTTTTTGAGTGGTGCCCAAGTGAGCGAAGAAGCGACCATCGCCCTTGCCAAAGGCGACAACATCGTGGTCTTTGAAGGACTCGCGACCAATATCGACGCAAGGAGCATTCAAGCTGCTGCACCCGATATTGTCCTGATCAATTCGGTGCGACACGAGGTGAATTTCATGAAGGAGCAGGTGCAAACGCCGCGGATCATCCGCCTGCAAGACAGTCTGCGCTTGATCCAAGAGAAAACCGAGGTGCTCAACAACGAAAAGACCGTTTTGACCCAAGAAAATGCCTTGGTACTTGCTAACCAAAGCCTCTCCGGCGAGCAAAAGGGCGTTTCCACGGACGAATTGCGCAAAGCCGCTGATTTTTTCCGCACAAGACTCCGCGACATCAACGAGCGCCTGCTTCAAAACCAACGTGCGCAAACCAAACTTGCCGAGGACCGCAACCGCATCAACCAACAATTGCAGGAACTGAACTTCGAAAAGAACAAACCTAGCAACGACATCGTCGTCAAACTCAAGTGTGACTATGCCCGCACAGTCAAAGTGGGCATCCGCTACTTTGTGCCTGATGCAGGTTGGGCACCAAGTTATGACCTTCGGGCAAAGGATACTGAAAGCCCGATTACGCTGGATTATCGCGCCGAAGTCTGGCAAACGACGGGCGTTCAGTGGAAGAACGTCAACCTGACCCTTTCCTCCGGCGATCCGCTGCAAGGCGGTACAAAACCCGAACTCGTGCAATGGAACCTGAGCTTTGGGCAACCGGGTTATGCCATTTATGACAAGATCGTTTCTGGCAAAATGGAAGCAGCAGGCCAAGTCAATGAGCACTCCGGCGGGGAATATGACCGCCAAGAAAACAAACCCACAACCCTGGCCGACTACACCACGATGCGCAACACGGCAACCACCGCCGAATTTGCCATCAGCGTGAAGCAAGACGTCCCGAGTGACGGCAAGCATCAGCAAGTATCGGTTCAATCGGCCACGTTGCCGGCTCTGTTTGAGCATTATGCGGTGCCCAAATTGGACAAAGATGCCTTCTTGATTGCCCGTATTACAGGCTGGGAATCATTGAATCTCCTTCCAGGAAACGTCAATATTTTCTTCGAAGGCACCTATATCACAGCCGCTTACCTCGATCCAACTTACACCACCGATACGTTGGATTTCAGCCTCGGACGCGACAAAAAGGTGATCATCGAGCGCAACATGCTCAAGGATTACAATGCCAAGAAGGATATCGGCACCAACCGCGAACGCACATTCGGCTATGAATTTGTGGTGCGCAACACCAAAAAGTCTGTCGTCCACCTCAAGTTGATGGACCAAGTGCCTGTCTCGCAAGATGAAAGCATTGAGGTCAAGGACATTGACATCTCCAACGCAAAGAAGGACGAAGCCACAGGGCTCTTGACCTGGGACTTGGAATTGCAGCCCGCTGCGACCCAGAAGTTCAAACTGATCTATTCCGTCAAGCATCCCAAGAAAAAAGTCGTTCCAGGCATCTAATCCGATCATCCAATGAAAAATTATCATAAAATAATTGCGGCATTCGTCCTCGTTCTCTTGACCCGTCCGGTCTTTGCGCAGCAAGGCCCTGAAATTGAGGTCAAAAGCAAAATCGAATCCGTCACGGTCTTCCTTAGTGCTGCGCAGGTCAACCGCACGGCCGATGTAAGCCTGAAAAAGGGCCGCAACGTCGTCTATTTCCGTGGTTTGGGCACTGGCATCAATCCGCAGAGCATTCAGGCGGCCGCCCCGCAGGCCTTTTTGATCAATTCGGTGATCCACGAAATCAACTACCTGGACCGGGAAGTCGAGTCTCCGAAGGTCAAAATGCTGCAGGATTCGCTTGAAATCATCAAAAAGCTTGTCGAGGTCAATCAATTGGAAATCGGCGTCTTGGAAAATGAGAAGACGATGATCAACCGCAACCAAAGCATTGCGAGCAAGGAACAAGGCCTGAGCATCGACGAATTGCAGAAGATGGTGGACTTCTACCGGGCTCGTTTGTCGGAAATTTATGAGAAGCAGCTGGCTTTTGCGCGTTCCAATACCAAGTTGGGCAACCGTCGCACTGCGATCTCCAATCAGCTCAACGAATTGAACGCCCGTCGCAACCGCGCAAGCAACGATATACGGGTGATCGTCGAGGCCACCGACGCTGCGGTGGCGCCCATTGGCCTGAGCTACATCATCAACGAGGCGGGCTGGGTGCCGAGTTACAACATCCGTGCAAAGGATACACAGTCGCCGATTACCTTGGAATACCGCGCCGATGTGTATCAAAACACGGGCGTGGATTGGGAAGATGTCAAGCTCACCTTGTCTTCCGGCAACCCAAATGCAGGCGGCACGCAGCCTGTCCTGAATCCATGGAATTTGTATGTGCAGGAGCCGATTGTTTATACTACCCGCTCCGCATCGGGCGGTGCCCCTGCATACTACAAAAACGACGCCAAGGCTGCACCTGAGCCGGAAATGGCGGAAGATGAAAGCAAGGAAGAAGGTTACGCGACTGAGGATATGGAAACGGATGCCTTGGAAGTCATTGATTACAATTCGGCCTCCACGACCCTTGCCAACTACACCACAGTGCAAGAGGGAGCCACGACGGCCGAATTCCGCATCGCATTGCCGCAAACCATTCGCTCCAATGGCAAAGCTGAGCAAGTCACCGTTCGCACCGCCAATTTGCCTGCATTTTACCGTCACTTTGCCGTTCCCAAATTGGACAATGATGCATTCTTGACCACTGGACTCACCGGTTGGGACACCCTTAACTTGCTTCCTGGTACAGCGCAAGTGTTTTTTGAAGGGACGTATGTCACCGAAGTCAACATCGATCCGGCCTACACGAGCGACACGCTGAATCTCAGCCTGGGCCGCGACAAAAAGGTGATCATCGAGCGCAACCAACTCAAGGATTTCAGCAAGGTGCGCACGATTGGGCTCAACCGCGAACGCACATTCGCTTGGGAAATCAAAGTGCGCAATACCAAGGATATGCCCCTTAATTTGACCATTGAGGACCAGATTCCGGTCTCGCAAGACAAGGAAATCGTCGTGACTTTGGTCGATGCAAGTGGTGCAAAACTGGATGAAGCTACCGGAAAACTCACTTGGGAGCTGAACATCGGCAAAGCCGAAACCAAGGTCGTCAAGCTGATGTACACCGTGAAATATCCGAAGAATAAGTTTGTTCCCGGGATTTAACTCCTTGGGCAACAAGTCAAACCAGAAATTGGAGGGGGTGGGCCGATACTGGTTCCGCCCCCTTTCTGTTTTGGGTTATCGGGTGAATTCCGGATTCGTCAAGAATTCCGTGTCGGTGAGGGCGTGAAGGAAGGCGATGAGATCCGATTTCTCCTGGTTGCTGATGGTAAATCCCTGTGTGAGTGGATGTTGATTGGGGTAATGTGCCCCGCCGCTAGCGAGAAAATCGATGACGGCTTCTAGACTTGAAAGGCTTCCGTCGTGCATATACGGAGCCGAGACGGCGACATTGCGCAAACTCGGGGTTTTGTAGGCCCCGCGATCCAATTCATTCAGTGTCACACGCATACGCCCGGAGTCCGCAGTAGTCACCGGCAAGCCGATGTTGTAAAAACCATAGTCTGTAAAGTCAAACCCCGAATGGCAGCTTGCACACTGGAGACGATCTCCAAAAAACAGATTCATTCCACGAATTTGGCTGTCATTCAGCACGTTGGGATTGGATCCATATTGGTCGTAGGGCGAATTTCCGCTCACGAGGGTGCGCTCGTAGGCTGCAATGGCGCGCGTGAGCGCGAAGGGGTCGGGATCGCGTCCATAGGCTTGCCGAAACAGGGCAGGGTACTGCGGATGCCGCTTCAGGCGGGCGATCAGCTCCAGTAAATCCATGTCGAGTTCGGCATGGTTGTCGAGGGGTGCAAGCACCTGCAATTCGAGCGTCGGGACGCCACCATCCATGAAAAAATAGGGATGCCAGGCCAAATTGAAAAGGGTAGGGGCATTCCGAAATCCTTGAATTCCATTGACTCCGCGCGAGAAAACGGCAGTGTCGGCAAATGCATTCGCCTGAAAATGACAGCTCCCACAAGAAATGCTGCCATCTCGGGACAAAATCGGATCAAAAAACAGTCTTTTCCCCAAGGCCACGCGGTCCTTGGTGAGGAAATTGTCGGTCGGAACAGGCATTGGAGGGAATCCGGACGGGATTTCCACTTGGTAGGGCAGCGAATCAATGGGCGAATCGTCCTGATCGCCTGTGCAAGCACAGAATCCGAGCATCCAACACCCGATTCCCAGGCTCAGCCATCGATTCCCTGTCATTTTACCGCCGTATCGCTGCTTTGAGGTTCCGCATCACCCGGCCCGCAAGCACGGGATCGTCGGTGGTATGCGTGAAGTCGTCCACAGTTACATCGATCGGGTCCGCGGTGCTAAAAAAGACTTCCTGCAAATCGATGATCAGCGTCAAAGTTTCCGTTTCCTTCTCGGCCAAAACGATGTTCAAGCCGCTGAATTCGACATCTTGACGCAAGGAATCCAGTCCCGGGTGGAATAGAAACGGATTGATTGTGTCAGCATTTGTCGAATCAGCAATGCCTTCTATTTTGGCAAAAATGTAATTCGTAAACCAGCTCCAATACATGCCCGTCACCGAGCTTAGTGGATGCTCGACGGGATAGTCGCTGGGATCGCCGTGATTTTGAATGGAATCCAGTCCTAAACTGAATTTGATTCCGGTGTATGTGCCAGCGGCGACATTTCCAGCAATCGATTGTGACGCTGGATAATAGAGGTCAATCAAGGCAACATCCTTTACCAGTGTGGTAGAATCGTCGGGCCTTACGAGGGAAAGATTGCTGATGAAGCACTTAAATACCTGAATCGCATAGTTGCGACCGTCAGGAGCCGGGTAATATTGCTCCAATGCAAGATTGTTGTTGCCCCATTTGACCACAAAATCAACCTGGATTGTCGCAGGATCTGGCAATGGCGGCTCGGGTTCATCTTTGCAAGCACTGATGCCAAGCACTGAAATCAGTCCCAAAACCAGCAAGAAAGGTAACAAGTACTTCTTCATAGGTGCAAAATTAAACCCGATATTGAACCAAAGTCTTGAATGCTGCTAAAAATCAGCGAATTCCTATTCAATGGTGATCCCAGTGATAAAATTGGCCATGATCTGCTGAGCCAGAGGAAGATTGTCGTTCGTTTGGGTAGTTTGACGCGTCAAATCCACGCCGGCCAAAGCTTTTTCCCAGTCGATCGTGAGTGAAAGAACCGCTTGATCACCACTTCCAATGGTAAAATCGTGATGCAGGTCCACACGGGTCAGCATCTGATCCAAGGCAATATGGTAGAAGAAAAACTTGTTTATCTGCCCGTTCATCGTCGCGGTTGAGTCCACCAACCCTTCGATTTTGAGGAAAACGTATCCGCCACTCCAACTCCAATGATCTTGGCTGTTGTTGAGGATCGACAAGGGATGCTCGATCGGAAGGAGGGTGGGGTCGCCGTGATTCATCGCCGAATCCACACCGACATCAAAGGAAAGTCCGTGGTATTCGCCAACGGGGACTTCTCCCAAGGAGTACGTGGTGGTCGTTCCTGAAATCTGGAGATACTTCTCCACCGCAGTATTTCCCGAATGTCCGGTCAATTCCGGGCTGGAAAGGTGGAAACGGGCAACCCTGAAGAGGTAATTGCGCCCATTGGCATCCTGAAATGGAGAATAGAAAGCAAAAGGTTGATTACCGACTTTGTGGGTCACCTCCAACGAAAGCGTGGCTGGAGAATAGGCGCATGACCCATCGTCCACCTTTGCATCGGGATCAAAATTATCGCTGAGCGGATCCGTGCATCCCTCTTTTTTGCATCCGCTTGCTGCGATGAGCAACATCAGCAACAACATGGGAAATCCAAAGCGCATCATAGTTCTCATAGGCTAAAACTACGCCGCTGCCTCAGAAAATTCAAGCACAATGGCGACAGATCCCCAATCTTGGATGTCGGACGGGTTTACCAACGGACCAACCGTCCACGGACTTTTCCGCCCGTAAGGGTTTTTGAATCGCCCGCGGCGTTGTACACCGTGCAGGAGAAATTTGCAGCAATGACCTTGTGGGTTGCAGGAATGCGTTCATTGTCAACGAAGTCCGCATATTCATTGATGACGACGGAACCCGTACCCAAGGGCCCGTTGTCGGTGTTCCATTCCACGCCATCGGCGTCCATGATTGAGACAAATGCACCGGCAACGGCTGTCTGACTCACATCACGTGCCACGCGGCCAATTTGAAGGCTACCCGTGGTTACAAGCGCCTCGTAAGCCGATTGTGTCAGGATTTGCCCCGGCGAAATGCCAATGATGCCCACGGCACCGCTTTTTGCCAATGTTGTCGGATTGGGATTGGTGGATGCTGCATTTTTGGCCAAGCAGGTGAAGGGAACATAGCACCAACCGTTGTCGGCTTCAGCTCCGTAGAAGTCGCCGACGATGTTGTAATAGTCGTTTTTAGATTCTTGATAGGTGATCGTGTCGCCGTCCAATACAGCTTGGAAATAGTAATCCTCCGTGATCAGGTTGGGATTCAGGTCTGTATCCTCTTTACAGGAAGCGACAAAAAGGCTGCTCAAAAGGCAAAGTGCAACAAAGACTGGACGAATGCGCATAGGATTTTCGGGAGTATTTTTCGAGTTGTACTATTTTGCGGAATTCAAGCAAAGATCATTCCGAAGTGCCTGCCAATGCTGAATTTCATTTTCAAAGGCGAGGCCTGCGAAGCATTTTTATTGCAAAATGACGGCGATCGTGGCAACCAACATTCCAAGCAAAACAAATGTCGCAATGAACCGGATCGCTGTGAATGGATTCAGATCTCCTTTTTTGGAGCCAAAAACAATGAAATAGATGATGCCACCAAGCATCAACATGATAGCCACAAAATACAGAATCAAAGAAATCGTACTGATCATGCTTACCTCCGACGTGAAATTAATTGATTTTTCCCCAATTCCAGAACCGAAAAGCTGCCAAATATCAATAGCGCTATTCTCGGAAGGCTTTTTTAATTTTCGGACATGATTGGAATGAAAGAAAGGAAATGGATGGTACGGCATCGCGCAGCCTTTTTGTTGCTGTTGCTAGGCCTGCTCGCGAGCTGCGCGCCTACGCATTATGCGCGGCCGCTCAAGCATGGCGAATTGGCGATCACCGGTACGCTCGGGGGTTCGATTTTTGACAACTTCGGATATCCGTTGCCAGTTCCCAATACCACCATCGGTGCCGGTTATGGCATCACGCCCAAACTCACAGGTTATGCCGCCTTTTATCCGACGTCGGCCGCATTTGGGGTGATTCAGTTTGATTTGGGCGCCGTTTACGGCATTTTGGAACCCAAAGGCTGGCGCCCTGGCGTCAGCGTCGCCCCCGGATTGAACCTTGCCGGCGATGTCTGGGAAAGCCAATTCAAACTCTGGCCGCAACTCGATGCCAATGCCTACTGGAACTATGGAAAACACAACAATTTTGTCTATGCCGGCCTTTCTTCGTGGTATGAATTGGCGGGGAAAAGGGCGCACGGGCAAGATCAGCCGCAGTTCATCCTCCCGGGATTCCAAATCGGGCATACGTTGAGCGGCAAACGCCTGGACTTCACTGCCGAATTGAAGCTCAACAACATGATTAAAAACAACCAAGATCTCACCATTTCGTGGTGGGGATTGGGCCACAACGGCGCAATGGGCATCTATTTCGGACTCACCAAACGATTCGGCGGAAAATGAAAAGGATCCACAGCTTTCTCGCAATTGCCGCATTGGCCGCGCTTGTCTCTGGCTGTTTCCGATTGGACAGCAACCTTTACAGCGCCGACAACACCATCACCGAGTACCTTAACGACGACTATCCTGTCACGGACGATTGGGACATTGTGCCCGATACCTCTTTCAATTTGGCTGACAGCATGGTGCACCTGTTCACCTTGGATTCGCAGACACCCGACGAATCCACGCCGACCAAAATCTACGCCCAATACCTCGGCGACATCAGCCGGATAGCCACGGATACCGTCATTCTCTATTGCCACGGAAACTACGCCCACATGGACGCCTATTGGCAGCGGGCAAAGATCCTGGCGAATGTCGGCGGCAAACACCGCTTCGGGGTCCTGATGATGGACTATCGCGGTTTTGGCTTGAGCGAAGGGGCAGCGACAGAAGACGGAATGTATGCCGACGTACAAGCTTGCATCGATTGGTTGCAAGCCATGGGCCTGACCAATGACCGTTTTGTGATGTACGGTTTCAGCCTCGGTTCGGCCCCCGCCACAGAACTGACCGCCAATCCCAGAACGCTAATCCCGAGCTGGTTGATCGACGAAGCCCCCTTCGCCAGCGCGGAAATGATGGCCCAAGAAGGAACAGGCCTCGCCGTGCCCGGCAGCTTCTTCACCAACCTCAAGATCGACAACGCCGAGGAAATCAAAAAGGTGCAACAGCCTTTTCTCTGGATTCACGGCATCGAAGACGCCTTCCTGAGCTACGAAAACCATGGCATGTCGGTCTGGAACAACTATCAAGGCATTCGCGGCGAAAAAGTCAGCGTCCCCGGCGGCGGTCATGGTACCGTTGTCAAGACCATGGGCGTAGCGGCGTATAGCGAGGCGGTGTTGGGGTTCATCGTCCGATAAGCTGAATTGTCTGGATCAGAATTTACGGAATTCTCAGGATTTCCAGAATGGGTGCTATCAATCTGATATTTGCAGCATCCTCGCTGAAATTCAGCACAAAGTGTGATTCTGTAAATTCTGAGAATTCTGATCAAAAATGCCCGCCCACAAGTGTGGACGGGCCAACCGCTAACAAAAGAACGATCAGAAAAGCATCCTGATAAAAAGCTTTCACACTATTGACCGTCGGCGACGGACAAGAGTTGCGTGAGGTCTTGCAAATCCTTGACAGGAGTAGCGGATATTTCCATTTTGAGGGTGTGCACGGCGTCAGATTCGGGTAGAATGCCGACTTCTTTGGCGATCGCGAGGCGGCCATCGGGCAAAAAGCCGACCAATTGGCTGGTGTTGCCGGCGACCATGCCGACCTCGAAAACGAAGTCTGCGGTCTTAGGCCAGTGGAATTGGACGGTGTTCATGCCCTTGGGCAGGCTGTAGAGCGTGAGCAGGCGCAATGGCTGATCTTGGGTGTCGGTGAAGCGCATTTTCTGCATGAGCAGGCTGTTGTTGTCGCCTGCCGATTCGCCTAGACAAACGATGCCGAGGGATGAAATGTCAAATTGCATCACCTTGATTTCCTTCCCGGCTGCGTTGACGGGCTGCTTTTGGGGCAAAACCTGACCATTTTCATCGAATTGCACGACGCCGAAGCCGTCTTCCTCTGGCAGGGAGGCGACGCCAACCTTGCGTGCAATGGGTTGAATGGACGCATTTTCGCCGCCCGTCCAATGACGGTCCTTGACGTCCAGGGCAAAGATGGATTGCGCCTTGGAAAAGTTGGGGGCGACTTCGCGTTCAATGCTGATTTTTTGGCCGGGCTTGAGTTGCAACGGCTTGCCGGCTTGCGTGGCCGTCACGTCGAGGACAAGCATCGGACTGATCATGCTGTTTTCGGTCTGCATGGGTAGCCCCATCGCGATCAGGTCGGCGGGTTGCGACACATCACGCACGACCAATTCGACCTCCCCGGAAACGGGTGCGCCATTTTCACCTTCGAATGCATTGGCGGGGACCGTGAGCACTAGCCCATCCGGTAGCGTGACCTTTTGTGGTTTTGCAAAATCGGCCTTCAGGCGAATGCTTGGTACTGACAGGGTTGGCGATGGCGGCTTGAGAAAGCTGTTTTCCTCGGCCATTTTGATTTCGGCGGGCAATTCCACGGTAGCGTTGGCTTTGTCCTTCTCCTCCTTTTCGACGGCCCAGAAGACCAGAAAAGCAATGGTAAGGATCAGCGCCAAGCCCATGAAGGCCTTCGGATTCTTGTAGAGCGGTCTGTTGTAGATCGGCTCGGTGAGATTTCGGTAATCGGCAAGGATGCGACCAAAGTCCTTGTGCTGGGCGATCTTGTCATCGCTGGGCACCGGCTGGTCGATATTGATTTTGTATTTATGCTTCATAATTGCCTCCCAATTTTGTTTTTAATCGTTTCCTGAGGCGTTCCACGATTCTGTAAACCTTGACTTTTGCGTTGTTTTCGGTGATGCCCAAGATGAATCCCACCTCGCTGAAGGGGCGGTCTTCAAAAAAGCGCAATTCGATGATTTCCACCTCGTCGGGACTCATCTCGTGCAGCGTTTCGATCATCACTTCTTGGTAGAGTTCGGCGAGACCGCTCGTTTTTTCTTCGTCCACCATGCCCATCACCTTGTCGATATGCGACTTCTCCATGCTGATGGTGCGGTCTCCCTTGGCGTTGCGGAAGTGCTGATTGACCTCGTTGGAGGCAATGCGGTACAACCATGCCGAGAAAGGCACACCCCGGTAGGAGTATTTGGGGAGATTGACCATGGCCTTCAAAAAAACCTGTGCGGTAATGTCGCCCGCAACTTCCTCTTCGCCAGCGCGCTTGTACACAAAAAGGAAGATGGGGCGATAGTATTTTTCATAAAGCACTCCAAAGTGGCGCGGATCCTTTTGGGCCGCTTCCACCAGACGCAGCTCCTGCTGCAATTGTGTTTCCGTCAGTCTTTGGCGTTCCAAAGTCTTCATTGCGATTAAATCAGAGTGCTTTTCATCCATGTAATGAAAAGTCCTCGGAAAGATACAGCAGGAATCGGAGATTTTTTTTAGGGGAGGTGTGGTGCTATTGCCAGATGGGCTCGTCGGTCCAAGCTGGGTGAAAGCCCATGTAGGACTTGTTGATTTCTGGGTATTGGGCGAAGAGCGATATGATGTTGTTGCGGAGGTCGCCGTCTTCTCCAATAGTTTTGAGAAGATAAAGCATACAGGAGAGGATGCCGAAAATGCGCCTATCAGTTTCGGAGTCCATCATTTTTAGAAATTTGAAGCGTCTTCCAGTTGGAATTGTTGGTCTTAAAGGAAGCCAGCGGTTCCAGATTCGGTTATGATGCGCGCAGCAGTTCCGAATATAGTTGATACTCAAAAGCCAAGATGAAAATATGGTTACTGGAAGACCGAATCTGGCCGCGATATCCTTCTTCTCGGAGCTATCTTTCATGTTGCCATAAAGGCTACAAAGCTTTCCAAATGTTAAGAGCTCCATTACCATCCAAAGCGGTGGAAGGGTAGGAATATGGTAACTTTCGCGATATCGCCGAATAAAGTGTTCGCTACTTTCTTTGGAGGATTCGCTAATGAAGTCAATCAATTTTTGGTGATTGTCCCGTTCATGAAACCGAAGATGGTCAGTGTACCAATGGGGGCCAAAGGAGATAGTGGTAATGTTGCAAATGGAAGCTTTGATCGCAACTTCAAGGGTTTCAATGGCTTCAAGCAGGATTAGTCTTAATCGCTTGTCGAATTTGTAACAGTTTAAAATGTCATTATCGGATGTACCTTTTACAAATTCATGACTATCTGCATCCATTTGGAATGGATACATATACCCCAACAGTCTAAAAAAGCCAATTTCATCAATCGCTTTGGAAAGCAAATCTTCATTATGAATTTCTAATCCTCGGTTGCGAAGCAAGAGGACATGGTCGGAGGTCGTGAGTGCAGGTTTGTCAAATTTCATACAAAAAAAAGACCCGAGAAAGTGCGCTTAGGTCAGAGGCGTCTCGGGTATGATGTCGCAAAGATATGCATGAATTTGCTTTTTACAAAACAAAAGCCCCAAAAAATCCCGATAAATTCTTCGTGAAACTCATCCTACCCACAAAAACCAACCTGACCACCCACGATCTCCGCAAGTGGCCGGGCCGATTCCTTTTTAAGTGAATGATCCTATAAATGCTTCGCGATAAACGCCAAAATCCGTGGCATTTCCTCTGCCAGCAATTCTTCCAGCGGCTTGAAAGGCGAACCGTCAAAATATCTTGCCACTGTTCCATTGCCATCCGGGCTGCCGTGGTCTGCGTCGATGGACTGCCGCCATTTTTCGGCATGCGTTCTCCATTCCGCTTGATCGACCGTATCAGGGGCAGTAAACCAGACATTCCAACTCAACACATTCCCCGACTTGAGCATATTGCCCGCGGCCATGTTGAAAATGTCCAGTACCAATTGGTTGAATTCGTCGACGATCGGGGTCCCGGTTTTGACGAGGTTGCCGATCTCGACGCCCAAATGTCCCACCGACCACGCCAAAGCCTCATGCTGGGCAAATACTGGAATCGGGAATTCTGTGCTTTGACCTTTTGTCAACGGAAAGAGCGGTTGCGTAGGATCTCCTGGTTTGAAGGTGGCAACCTGGATGGCATTGTCTTTGTTGAAGGGGAATTTGAGGTTGTGCGCGCTGAAGAAATCGGCAATCTGCTTGACAAGCGGTTTGCGGTTGGCACTTGGGCTGAACCAAATTTGGCCGACGACCGACATGTCGGCTGCGATTTCCTTGTTGGACTCGTCGGCCCAGCCCCGGTTTCCGGTCACCGTGACCTCGACATTCAACGATCCGAATGCAGGTGAACAAGCACCCTGTTGCGGACAAATGATCGAATAAACCCTCCCCTCGTCGGTGTAACCCAATCGGGAAATGTCAGGGGCAAACATTTGATAACAACGCTTGGGATCAGCCGCGCCGGGCTCACTCAGCCAGCTGAACTCCGGCCAAACCACCTTCTGCTGCCGTTGAAGCTTGTCGATATTGTCCATGTTCTTCAGCATCGGCAAGGAGCTCAAGTCCGGCGTCGGATAGGCAAAGGCCGGATTGGATGCCGGAAATCCACCGACCCAGCCGGGAACGGGCGTTGGGTTGATGAGCGTACGCAATTTGTCGTTTGAGAGATCGACCGATAAGTTGATGTCCGGCGTGGACGCATCTGCGTCTTTGATGGGATTCTCCTTGGTGGTCAGGAGCACGGTTCCGCCATCATCGACGACAAAATAGAGATCAGGTTTCCGGTCAAAAATGAGGAATCTAAATGCGGAGGAATCAAAGCTGATTTGAAAGGCACCGGAAGCATCCGTAACGCCAATTCCCAGAAAATCATCCTTCCCGATCAAGTCCTTGTCATAAGCGACAACATTGAGGCCGGCAACACCGAGTTGGGTAGCCTGATCCCGTACCGTCCCACGCACAGTGTAGGTGGAACCTGAAATTGTAACTGCATTTCCCATAGAAGGGCCAGAAATTAGTTGGGCCTACTCTTTTTCAGGCGATTGCCGGATTTACGTACGTGAAATTGCGGCAACGACTTCAGGATTTTTGGCTTTCTCCTGTACCTGCTACAATGATAGCAATTTTGAGATGTTATATGATCATTGGAGACATGAATTGGTGTATTCGTGAATGTTTTGCCTTCAGGTGGGGGATGATGAACGCTGACAGTCAAGATGAACGGAGTTGGGGCGATGTTCATGAGAAGGTGCTTGCCTTCACCGCAACGCAAATCTTGGCCCTCCAATTTTCTCCCTAACTTTGCTGGATGAAGCGACTGTTGTTGTTCCTCCCGCTTTTGGCCATGGCCTTCGTGGCCTGTCAGCAGAGCCCAGCCAATTCGACCGACTACGGTGCGATCGGTGAATCGATTGCGGAGAAAAATCCGCAGTTGCCGACCAAGTTTGTCGATACCACGGGTGGCACCTACGCCTGGGTAAAGATGTACAATGCCATCCAATCATTGGAAAACCGCATCGCGCCGCCGAGCGGCTACCAACGGATGGCCTTCCCCAAGGGGAGCTTCGGCGAATGGCTCCGCGGCGTGCCGCTCAAACCCGGCAAACCAAAGGTGATGCTCTTCAACGGCGAACAAAAATACAATCAGGACGCGCAGGCCGCCGTCCTCGACATCGATGTCGGCAAGCGTGACTTGCAGCAATGCGCGGATGCCGTGATGCGTTTGCGTGCCGAATACCTCTTTTCCCTCGGCAAACACGATGCCATCCATTTCAACTTCACCAACGGTGACAATTGCCCGTGGACCAAGTGGCGCGACGGTTACCGACCAACCCTCACGACGGGCAAAACGGTCTGGAACAAGAAAATGGCGCCTTCGGAAACACATGAAAATTTCCGCGCTTACATGGATTTGGTGTTCACGTATGCAGGAACGGCCTCGCTGGAAAAGGAATTGAAGAAAATCGGCACCCTCAAGGACTTGCAAGTCGGCGATGTTTTGATCCAAGGCGGATTCCCCGGCCATGCCGTTCTGGTCATGGATGTTGCAGAAAATCCCGACAACGGCCACAAGATGTACTTGCTGTCGCAGAGCTACATGCCTGCGCAAGACATCCACATCCTGAACAATCCGATTGACCCCAAGCTCAGTCCTTGGTACGATGCGGAGGCCGTAGGCCCCGTTGAAACCCCGGAATGGACCTTTTTACAGCAAGATCTGCGGCGATTCGTGGATTAATGGAAAATGGAGAATGGAGAATGGAAAATGGGGAATGGAGAATGGAGAATGGAAAATGCGGAATGGAGAACGCCGGAATACGTTTGAATGTGCTTCACTGCTAATTACTCATTTCTCATTACTCATTTCTAATTTCTCATTTTCCGGTGCGTTTTGATGAACAGTGTCGGATTGAGGTAGCCTTCCGTTTCCTCGCTGTATCCACCTCCGATGGGGAGGAGGGTGTCTTCTCGGATTTCAAAGTGGAGGTGGGCAGCATAGGCGCCATGGGCGTCCCCGATGGTGCCGATTTGTTGGCCGCGCTGGACGGTTTGCCCTGGAGTGGCAATCATCGTGTCGAGGTGGGCATAGAGTGATTCCACGAATTTTGGTTCGGTCAGGGTGCCGATGTTGTGCTGGATTACGAGCACATTCCCCCATCCGGCGCCATTGTCTGCTGCGAATTTCACTTTGCCGCCTGCAATCGAGAAAACAGGGTCCCCTAAGTCGGTATCTCCGCCACCAATGCCATTCCAATCATCACCGAGGTGGAGGTTTTCACCGAATCCCTGCGCGTTGTAGTATCTTTTAGCATCGGGCGGGCCAACGGGAAAGTCAAATCCATCCACCGGGTTGATGTCGGTACCTTTTGACTTCGGCGTATTCCTAGATGGGGCATTTTCGAGCAGTGGTTCGCCCTTTGGCTTCGTAGAGGAGGTGCAGGAGGATGCCATTCCGATCGTCAGCATGGTCGCAAGTCGGAATAGTAACAGTATAGTGCCTTTCATTTGGAAGGTGTTGAACGTTCTGGCCGATGTGCCTCGATGAAGGCCGTCGGATCAACAAAACCCAAGGTGTCCCCATCATACCCGCAACGGATGTCCTTTCCGGCTTCTTTGCGCATTTCGAAGTGGAGATGGGCATGGTATTTTCCCTTGGCATTGCCGATGGTGCCGATCACTTCGCCGCGTTTCATGAGGTAGCCCTCACGCACCCAGGAGCTTGCGACGTGGGCGTAGAGACTTTCGATATACTTTGGTTCAGAGGCGGTTCCGTAATTGTGCAGCAAGCGAATGACATGGCCCCATCCATTGTTGTAAACCTTCGAGAAGAATACAACCCCGTCGGCCGTTGCATAGACATAGTCTCCAAAGTCGCTGTTACCGCCTCCGTCACCGTTCCAATCTTCTCCGAGATGCTCCAAACCATTCGGCAAAAAGCCGCGTGCCTTGAAGTACCGTTTGGCATCGGGCGGCGCGACCGGATAGTCAAATCCGTCACAGGGATTCAGATTTGCATACAATGCAGTGTCGATTTCAGGTCCTAGAAGGATGGGTTTCGCAGAAGGAAGGTCTATTTCGGCGGTAGGAATGCTGTCAACGCTGTAGTCAGTGAGATTTTCGACCGCCGTTTCACCGCATGCTACACATAGAAGTAACATTACAGCACCGAGGCCAAGGCCTTTGAGGGTGCAGAAGAAGCCGTTGGATGCTCGCTGCCCTTTTGATGATGTAGGTTGCAACATGGCGCAAAAATAGTTGAAGTCAGCCAAATCCCGCGGTTGGTGAATGAATCTGAGATCCTTTGTGCATTTAATCGGGTAAGCAATGCAAGGCACAGGAAACGAATTGTTAAAAAAGCGCGTGATTTTCATCATGATTTCCAGCAGGTTCGGTATAGGTATGGAATCGTTCGTCGAAAAAATCGCCTACTTTAACGGTTTAGATTAAAAATTCTTCGAAAAATTTGATGCATCTCTGAAATCCGATTGTATATTTGCTCTATCGAATTGAAACATAGAGATCATTCGCAGGGTGGTTTTCACCGTTTTTTCGGCCTAGGCCTCAACTGCGTTGATATAAATTTAGAGGGTGATTTTTGATTCTTTTCATGAAGCCCCGGGTCCCAAACCCGGGGCGACTTTTTTTAGGCCCTTTGGCTTCCTGCAAGAACCCTTTTGTCGTTGTTTCCAAACCTATCATACACCATCAAGCAGCGGTTGAAACTGCATTTTTGCTTCCAGGAGAAGGGGGATTTTGTGTCATTCGCCTGCGTATTGAACCCAAAGGCAGCAGTTGTGCTCAGAAAGGCACCAATTTGCTGAGCTTGTTTTTGGACAGGTACTGCCGCAAGGTATTCCGCTCCACTTCCGTCGAAGGAAGTGGTTCCAAGATGGACTTGATCCATTCGGGATCGTCCCATCCTTGTGCGGAATCGAGAAAAGCATACCCAAGCAATTCGCCTTTTTCAATGCCAATAACGGCGATTTCATCCAACGTGCGGCCTTCGCCCAGCCAGAAAAACGCGGGATGCGGTAGCCCAAGACCTTCGACTGCAGCCATGAGCCTCCCATTGTAGTCGGCGGCAGTTTCGGTAGCACTACAGGCACCGCTGCAAGTTCCTCCTTGACCGTGGTGCCAACTGCAAGCACCTGAGCCTGCCTCAAGTCCCGACAATTGTGGGCAAAGGCGATGCCGCCGAATGCGGGCCTCCAGGGCTGCGCGCGCATCGGCCTCCGTGGCAAATTCGCCAAAGCCGGCCTTTCCTTTTTGCAGTTTGTCTACGTAGAGCCGCAGATATCCGCGTTGATCTTGGTAGGAAACGACTCCAAATTTGCCTGCGGGCTTGCGCTTGGCAGATTCCGCAACCAATTCAAGACGGGCTTGCTCGGAATCCAAACGCAGCAGGGCGATCAGTTCATTTCCTGTTAGCTCCCAAGTCACATCACAAAGTTCGGAAACCGCGATCGTCGATTTGGGGCCGAGCTTCATCCATTGCTGCAATTCCTTGAGTACTGCTTGCCTGATGTTGCGACTTGCATTGACGTGCAAGGCTTTTCCGTTGGCATCATGGTAGAAGTAAAGTCCGGCCTCCTCGGGTAACAAGGCAAGCTGCTTGCGGTCGATGCCGGGGGGTAGGGCAGCAAAAGGATCCTTGACAGGCTTCTGCATCGCTTTGCTGAGACTTGGCTGCAAAGCAATGAGATGCTCGAGCAGTAACACTGTTGCATCGGCGTCGCCCTTTGCGCGGTGACGGGCATGGTTGGGGATGCCTAGCCGGCTGCAAAGCGGACCAAGGCTATAAGATGTAAGGCCCGGCATCAACACGCGGCTCATCCGCACGGTGCAAAGCTTTTCCCGGTCGTATGTGTAAGCGAGCCGTTTGAACTCCTCACGCAGGAAGCCATAGTCGAAATTGACGTTGTGAGCCACAAAAATGCAGCCTTCCGTAAGTTCAACGACTTGGCGGGCAATTTCATAAAATCTTGGTGCGGAGGCGACCATGGCATCAGATATGCCCGTGATGTCTGTGATATAGGGCGGAATCGGCCTTTCCGGATTGACAAGGGAGGTGAACTCACCCACACGTGCGTGGCCATCGTGCAAGACGATGGCAATCTCCGTGATGCGGTCCTGATCTGCCCGCCCACCGGTCGTCTCCAAGTCAATTACTGCATACATCAAATTTGCATTCCAAATAGAAGGGGCAATCTACGTCAAGCAGTTCCTTGATTCAAGCCCATGTCGTTGTGGATTTGTGGGTAAGGACTAAAAAAAGACAGAGGGAGCAACTCTCTCCCTCTGCTGTCAAAACGACCAACCTAAGAACCACAAACTATTTGGAAATCCTTTATTTTACTACAAGTTGCCGCCATGTTCTGGTGTCAGCGCTACAAAAATGTTACGATTGGAGTCCCCCAAAAATTCAAATATTGCCCAAAAGTAACAGTGTAAAGACCAATATCATCCTTCTTTAGCATTTTGAAATGGTGATCTGTTTTTGTTTTGACACTAATGGTTGGTTCAAAAAGTGCCAAAAGTAACATCGAAAGCATCGTAGAATCGGAGGTAGAACTTTATTTTGATCCCAGATCGATTCCGAAAACGGAGATCAATTATTTGAAAAAGCGGGATTTTGAAATTGGTCTTCCAAAATTGACCGTTCGTAAATCCCTTGCATCAATTGGCAGGTTCATGCGAGGTTTTGTCCGGCGGTCGCAATTTCGTGTTGCTCAAAAAGTGAAAAATCTCCCCCTTGTTAAATGCCGTTTATGGAGTGCGAAGCGATTTAAATTCGCCGGAATTGCTTACATCCTTCCACCAACCTTCGAGAAATATATATTTCAATATTCGAAGCATAATCTTACATCCATTTGCCTTTCTGCTTCATTGGGGTTGCCTTTATCGATTTAGACGCGAAGTTCATTCTGCGTAAAAATCTTACGAAACCCCCTGTGCTTGCACTATGCAATTGGATTGCGCCCCGAATTTGTTGGTGGTATCATTGGGTATCGGTTCGATCAATTGTATCCACTTAAAAGTTGTGAAGCCATGAAAAAGTTCTTCCCTTACTCCAGCGTTACTTTGGTGCTGACGATTTCATTCATTGTCATCTTTGCAGCCAATCTTACCTTTTCCAATCTCGTTGCCCAGTGCACCGTGATCGGAACAGGAAACACTACCGGTAATGTCAACTACGGTTCGTCCAACAATTGGGCCAATCCCAACAGGGCCAACCTGAGCGACGATCTCTATGCGCGTGTTCAACTTGCCAACGGGGAAGTGTCCAAATATCTGCAAGTTTCGGACTATGGCTACATGATTCCTCCCGGCGCCACGATTGACGGAATTCAGGTGAGCATTGAAGGGTTTCAGGAATCATTTCTCGCTGACTTTGCCGATGCTTCCATTGTTCTGACGAAAGCCGGTGTTCCCGTTGGAATCGATCATGCTGGTACGGGCTACTACGACGACAAGGACTACGTCAACATTTACGGCAGCAATACCGATTTGTGGGGCGAGTCTTGGACCCCTGCTGACATCATGGATCCCGGGTTTGGTGTCCTGTACAGCGTAACCCGCCGTTCTGGTTCGGGAACCTACTATATGAATGTTGATTATGTCGAAGTTACGGTCTTCTTTTCAGGCGATGGATGTCTTTTGCCGGTGACCTACCGCACCTTTGACGCAGCGTTGAACGACGACCATTCCGTCAGGTTGGATTGGACCACTGAATCGGAAACGGACAATTCGCTGTTCAACATCGAACGTAGCCACGACGGTGTGCATTACAGCAAGATCGGCTCCTTGGAGGCAAGTGGTGGTACTGCGGCAGCCAAGGCCTATAACTTCAACGATCATCAGATCTTGGAGGGAACCGCCTACTACAGGCTGCAACAGCAAGATTTGAACGGATCCTCGGCCTACTCCGAAGTACGCATGGTCACTGCTGCGGATGACGATGGCTTTGAGATTTCGGCTTTCCCGAATCCTGTCGCCACCCAACTGACGGTATCCGGTAACACTCTAGGGACTACCGCAAAGCTGTTTGATGTCACCGGAAAGCTCGTGCTTCAGCAAAGCTTGGATGACCGCTCGACCATTGATGTGGCAACGATGGAGCAAGGTGTCTATTTGCTGCAAGTAAGCGACGGGCGGCAGAGCCGCAATCTGAGGGTGCTCGTCCAATAATGAAATCTGATCCGCTGTCGGCGGACAAAGAAGCAATCATTTTGATCTGCAAATCCCACGGGGTGGCCAACTTGGTCACCCCGATTGCTTATTTGAAGGCGAGACGCACGCCGAAAGTGAGAAAATGGCAGCGCCAATACTCACGGGTCAATTGCCAGTTCTTGTTCATGTTCGTCAATGCATAGGTCCAACGACCCAGAATGCCGATGTTTTTGTTGACGAAAAACGTTGCGCCGCCATTGATCGAGAGGTTAAAACGATTGAATTGCGGCATCAGATCCAATTTTTGCTGACCAAATCCAGCCTTTGCCGAAATCAGGATATTTGCCGAAGGGCCGACCTCAAGCTGCAAATTTTGGGCGTTGATGTCCCCAAGCAGGCAGTAGCGAACGAGCAAGGGCACATCAATGACATTCAAGTTGTATTGTTCGTAACCATCGACCATCTCGCGGCTGCCGCGGTTTCCGATCGTAATCTCGGGACTCAAGGAAATGCGGTCGGTAAAATCGTACCAAGCAAATCCGCCAAGGCTGTAGCCCAATTTGTTGTACCCACCCCAGTTGTCGCCGTCGATCTGACTTGCCACGCCGGCAGCAATCAAGCCGCCGCCCACATTTTGGGCTCCAAGGAATCCTCCCATGCCGAAGAGGAGGCCAATCAGCAGCATTTGAATCGTTTTCATCCGGCAAAGGTAGAGACTCAGCAACATTTTTGGTTGACATCTATCGAGAGAATCCATGAAATGCCTGAAATCAGCAGGAAACGATGGCTTCGAATGGGAAAAATGCTATTTTTATCCGTAGAGTCAATCAATTCGGAAATGAGAACAAGGAAAACGGTGTTGTTGATGCTGTTGGTGGGGACAATTTGGGGTCTAACAGGATGCAAGGCAACCAAGGAAAAGCAGCAAAAGCCGTCGGCAACCAGAGAATTGCCCGCGCTGCTCGCAACGGCCTACCGCGAGGACGCTGCGCGGCTTGCAGTGCGTGAATACAATACGACAACGCAAACGGGAGAACGTATTGCCGACATTCCCACCGATCGCATCAACTACTACTTCGAATTGCTTTCCAAGGTTTATTGGATGTGCGTGGACACTGATACCATTCCGGATTTGAGCATCATCCACACCCGCCCAACGCCGAATCTGCGACAGGTAAATGTGGTTTTGGAGAAGGATTCGCCATTCAAGGAGAATTGGAGCAAGGGAATTACCATGACCAATAACCTTTATCTGAACCAATTGATCGCCAAATACAAGCTTGTGATCAAGAATTACCAGGAAACATCCATCGGGCCATCGATGATTTTTGAATCACCAACCCCAATCAATTCACGGGAATTGGCATTTCTCTTCAAAAATTTTGAAACGATACGCACGGCGGAGTCTGCGGGGATTGTCGGTGACGGAAATGACATCACATGGGGGACCGACAGTAAAAATGCCATGGCGATACGGTATAGCATCGGCGCGGGGGACTGCCCCAGTGGATGTACGCAGCGCAAGATTTGGACATTTTATGTATTGCAAGACGGTTCGATCCAGTACATGGGTGCACGCGGGTCGATTCCCAAGGAGTCGGAGCCCAAATAGGCGATCAAGTTTCAGGAAATCAGGGCTTTAGTGCTTCGGCCATTTCCGTGTCGCGCCAGTGGCGTGCAACATCCTCGGGCGTCAAGCCTGCGGGCATGTTGGCGCCGCGCGCAAGCGTGGTTTTGACCCGCTTGTCGGCACCCCGTTTCATCAACAGCTTTACCATTTGCACATCCCCGCCCATGTCTGCAAGCCAATGCAGCGGTGTCCAGCCATATTTATCAGGGACATTTGCATCCAATCCATGCACTTTGGACAAAAAGCTCCGCAAACCGTCGATGCGCTCACTACCGGAAACAAGGTGAATCGGCTGGAAGCCTTCCTCGTGATCCAAAGTCGTTTTCGCTCCTGCTTTGAGCATCATTTCGATGAGGTAACCATTGCCAGAATGGCATGTGAGGCTGAACGCCGTATTGCCATCGACGTCTTTTTCATTGGGTTTGAAGCCCCATTCGAGGAGGATTTGTACCAATTTGACGGCGTTCACATAGGCCAAATGCGCCTTGGGACCCCAAGGTTGTGCCGCAATTTGGGCTTGTTCGTTCAGGTCCAAAAATTCCGACTTGCCGTCTTGGATGAAGGTAAACATCCCATTTTGAAGCAGGTAGCTCACGGGTTTGCCCAAAATGGTGCCTTCACTCGACCAATTTTTGACGCGCAATGTCCGTAGGCTCCGTGCAGCTTTGATCAGTAGCGTCTCCTTTGCATCGCTCAAGGCATATTTGTTGGCGCCTGCCTTTTTCAAAACTTCGAATGCCTCCAAAGCACCCAGTCCACAAGTTGTCGCAAGCGGCGTATTGCCGCCTGCATCTCGGGCTTCGATGTCCGCATTGACCTCCAATAACATCCGAACGGCATCGGGAAAATTGGATGCGGCGGCTACATGGAGCGCGGTTCCGCCGTGCGGGGTTTTGGCCTCCAAATTGGCCTTGGCCAAAATCAACACTTTCATCACCGGCAAATGCGACTTGCTCGCCGCCAACTGCAGCGGATAAAAGCCCTTGACATCCGCCAGATTGGGGTCGGCACCAGTTGCAAGCAATGCCTGGACGATCTCGACAAATCCGCCAAACGCAGCACAATGCAGCGCTCCCGAATTGGGTCCCATACTATTGGGGTCGGCATCCAAGGCGAGCAGCGCCTGCACAGTCGGGAGATCGCCGCCTTCGGCAGCTTGGATCAGGGGTTGAGTGAAGTCTTGGGACATGGTGCTTTGCTTTTGTTGATCGTTCGCTGATCTTGAGTGATGCTTCGAATTTCGATGTCGAAAATTTGAGAATGCAAAATTAAGCCAATCAGTAGACTTTCGCTCACCTCTGATGATTTGCGTCTGCCGATCCAAGAAAGAACAAAACCCATCCGAGCTTCAGCCAGAATGGGTTTTGTCTTATGCATTCCTCAGAATGTCAAGCCTTATTGCAAATCCCTTTTGTCCAGTGGCATGTGGTCACTGTATTTGCCGCCACCGAGCTTAAACTTGCCAGCATTGGGGCCTGCAGGGATGATTTCGCCGATACCGACCATTTCTTCGGGATCGTAACCGTATTGGACATGGTCTGCAGGCCATTGGAACATTTGGCTCGAAGGCGTGCGGTTGGCAGCTTTGGCTGCTGCCGGCTCCATGTCGGGCTTCAGCCATGCTGGTCCGCGCGCTTGGATAAAGCGGCCTTGGCCAAAATTGGTTTTGGGCTTGCAAACCAATTGATAGTCCACAATCCCGGAGTGCGTCGCGCCGTTCAATTCGACGAGGTCAAAGCCGGTTGGGGTCAAATTGGTCATGGTGACGCCTTCGAAGTTCAGCATATTGACAGGGGTCGCAAAGACACGGATCGGATTCGCAGCGTCCACAACAATGATATCGGCCAAAATGGGGTCGAGATCCACGTGGGCAAAGCCATTGACCATGGTTACGGTGCCGTAGTCTTGGTACCAGTATTCGGGGGATTCAGGACAGAGCATTTTGACCCGGCCATGATTGGGGGTTGGGATGATTTCGGCAACGGCGCCCAAGCCTGTGATCTTGGTGGCTCCAAAACCATCGTTGCCGCCGACGTAGGCGTAACCCACGTTGACCCCAGGATAGGTATTGCCCTCAAAATAGCCGCCGATTGTAAAACCGCTATTGCAAAATGCACGACCGACAACCCCGATGGCATCTTCGTTTTGCGAATTGGCCAAGCCGTTGATGCCGACGGTATACCCGGGGTTTCCAGCGGTAGTTCCACGGTTGCTGTAAGCATAAATGGCGTTTTTGAAGGCCCCGGGTCCCATGGTTGCACTTGTATTGTTCACCTGCGCATAGATGGCCGATGGGTTGAAAGTCGCGCTCGTATTGTCTACGAGATTGTAGGAGGCCATCCAAACCGAGGAAAAGTTGATGTTGGCTGCCACCGTGGCTGCACCTGAAGACTGCGCATATGACGAAGTATAGCCTGCGGTGGGGTTGGCTGCCCAAACACCCGAACCTTGGATCGCGCCGGCGGTACCGACAGTGAAGTTGGTTTCGTAGCCGAGCCAGCCACCGACGTTGGGGCTGTGTGCCCACAAAGCATCTCCAGTCACAGCATTGACCTCCATTTTTTGTGTGGCAGGGGCGGTGGGAGTCGTTGCGCCAACCAGCAACTTCTGTGCATTGGTCATTCGGTAGACTTCGGTATTGTTGGTGCGAAATGCCACATCGACGTTGTCGGTGCTTCCCATAAAGTTGGTGGCAGGGGCAGTGCCCGCATTTCCGAGGGTCATCCAGGCATTGGCTGGGGAGCCGGTCGTGCCGCCGCGGTACATCACACCGTTGGCATCCACCATCACAGCGCTGAAGGGTGCTGTTCCCAAGGTAAGCGTGCTCGTACTCGACAGGCCGCTCACGCGAATGGTTGCGGCATTTGGAGCACCCGCGTCGCTCACGTGTAATTTCTGGGCAGGGGCGGCAATCCCGATTCCCACATTTTGTGCCAGAAGAGGTGAGCAATCGTAAGCGCAAGCAGCTAGCATAGCCAGCAAGGACAGCGTAATTTTTAGCTTCATCGAAATACGTTTATACTTTACACGAGACTTTACCAACGAGCCGATTCACGGGCGATCCACAGCAACGTCGAAGATACAAGGTTCAATTTCCTTTTCAAAGGGCCGCCGTTTTTTTGAATGGCTTTTCCAGCGAAAGTAGATCCTGAAAAATCGTTTTCAACGATGGTTTAAACTGTGAAACCTGAAAATCAGGATTCCAATGCTGCATTGAGCATACATTCACTTTCCTTAGCCAAGTTTCCCCGATCAAGATAGGCTTCTGCGAATCTCCAGCTGGATTTGGCCCAAAGTTCCCACTCAACTTGATCCATTGCTGCGAGCCGGTCGATGGCAGCGCGGAACCCTGCATGGTCTTCCAGCTGAATGTCGAATCCTATCAATTGGTTTTCCAAGCCTTGCCAAGGCGTTTGGTCACTGATGAGCACGGGCCGCCCAGCGAGAAACGACTCAAAGATTGCATGGCCAAAATTTTCGCCTAAAGTAGGCATCACAAAACAATGGGCAGTAACCAGCTTTTCAAAGGCCGCCTGCGGCGGAAGGCCATCCTGCTTGTTGACCGTGACATTTTTGGGCAATTGCGCAATCAATGCCAAGCAACGTTGCCAATAACCCTGCTCGGTATCAGGTCCGATGATGTCGAGGTGAATGTCTGCGGTTTGCGTTTGAAGCAATTCCAGCAAAAAATGTAGTCCCTTTTTTTCGGTCAAACGTGACAAAAAAACCATTCGAAGGGTGCCTGACTGCTTGTCCAATGATTGAAACGGCGGTTGGTGCATCCTCGGAAGATTCGAAGCTTGCAATACCTTGGTGTCTTCGCCGAATATGCCTTTGATATCCAGAACTTCTTGGGCATCGGTGGCTTGGAAAATCAGGTGCTTGTCGATTCCCATAAGCCGAATGATCCGCAGGAAAATTTTCTTTTTCAGCGGTTTCAGGCTCAGTGCGCCCGCATGCAACATCCCTCGCGGTGCAAGCAATACCGGAACTTCCGGCTTGGCTGCGCGACTGCTCCAAAGCGGAAAAATGGTGAATCTCAGCGAAAACATGCTGTTCAGATACAACAAGTCATATTCGGTCTCGCCAAGCAGCTTTCTAAAATGGCGGTAGCCGCGGCCTTCGGCACTGCAATACCAAACGCTACAATGGGGACCCGATTCCACCCAACGATCGGTCGGAATTTCCAAATATGGCTTGGATTCCCCTTGATCGGTGTCGGAAGTGACAATCAAAAAATCATATTCGTCTCCAAGCGCATCCACCAAATTGGCGATGGAAGTGATCGGGCCTCCGCCGCGAAATCCAGGAAGGTACCAATCGATGGCAATCAAAATGCGTTTGCGGGGCGTTGTCATTCGGAGATTTCATTTCGTTGCAACCATTCCTCCAAGACGACAAACAGCCAAATATGCGGCCATAGCCATGGCCCCTTTCCGGCTTGGAACGCATGCCAAATGGATGGCAGCGCCTCGTAACTGCCGAGAAGTCCCCGTTCATTAAATTCATGGATGCGGTCATGCGCAAAGGACTTCAAATCACCGCGAAGCCATTGTTCCCAAGGGAAAACGAATCCCATTTTCTTCCGGTGGACCAAATCCTGCGGCAGCAGATCCCCCAAAGATTCGACCAAAAGCTGCTTGGGATAACCCGGTGGCTGTTTGATCGCGTCGGGGATGCCCATGACAAATTCGACGAGGTCATGGTCAAAAAACGGCACCCGTACCTCCAAAGCATGTGCCATGCTCATCTGATCGGTGTCGCGAAGCAAGACACTTTGGGTATAGCTATTGATCTCCAAACCGCCGATTTGGCTGAGCAGCGGCAGTTTTTTGCGCGTTACCGAATGGTTTTGCAGCAATGCTTGAAGCGGATGCTGTACCGTCGTCGGCAGTTGAAGCAAATTTTGAGCAGCCTGCCAATCGTACACCGTGCGAAAAACGGGGTAAACGTCGTCAATCGAGGCAGAAGGAAGGCGCAAAAGCGCGGTCTTTTTATCTGCATCACGTCCCTTTTTGAAACTGCCGTAGATTCCAGCGATGGCGTTGCGTAGGCCTAGTGGCAAATGCATGAGCCGACTGCGACCGATTGCAGGCAATTGCGAAAAGACTGGATATCCGGCAAACAATTCGTCGCCGCCGAGCCCGGAGAGCGCGACTTTGACACCTTGAGCCCGTGTGACTTGCGAGACGACGTAGCTGTTGATGCCATCGGCACTGGGATGGTCCATGGCGGCCAATGCCGCAGGAAGTGCATCGAGGAAGTCTTTGGGCTTCAGGAGAATCGGGTGGTGGCGCGTCGCGAATTTCTTTGCAATCAGCCCTGACCATTCCGATTCGTCATATTCTTTTTCCTCAAATACAACCGAAAAGGTGTCTACCGGCTGCGCCGAGGATTGCGCCATCAAGGCGACCACAGCACTCGAGTCAATGCCACCCGACAGGAATGCTCCCACAGGAACATCGCTGACGAGCCGACGGGCAATGCTTTGGTCCAAAAGACCTCTAATTCTCGTGCGAATGGCGGCCGCATCCATTTGTCCAGCCTCCAACGAGGCATTTTCCCAGATGTCCCACCATTGGGTGAGGCTCCATTTGCCATCCTTCCAGATCCCATAGTGGCCCGGAGGAACCATTTGCACGCCTTCGAGCAGGGTGCCGTTGCCGTACACGGTTTGGTAAACCAAGTAGCTCCCCAATCCTGCGCGATCCACGCGAGGTTGGAACAACTTGCTTTGCAACAACGCGCGTATTTCAGAGGCAAAAAGGAGTCGTCCATCTTCGAAATGGTAATAGATCGGCTTGATTCCCAGTCGATCCCTTGCAATGAAAAGCGAATTTTCAACTCGGTCCCAAATCGCAAAAGCCCACATTCCAGCGAAACGTTGCAGGCATGCGGGTCCCCATTGAATGTACGCTGCGAGGATTACCTCGGTGTCGGTTTCTGTGCCATGGGCAAAGCCCAAAGCCTGCCTGACCTGCTTGAAATTGTAAATTTCGCCGTTGTGGATGAGCACGTAACGCCCAGTCGCATCGTGCATGGGTTGATTCCCGCGCGCACTCGTGTCCAGAATGCTCAATCGCCGATGCCCTAAATGGACGGGGCCCTCTTCAAAAAAACCTTCGGAATCCGGGCCACGGTGGGCGATGGCGGCCGTCATGCGCTGAATGGTTTCCGGCGGGACCGGTTGTTTACCTACAATGCCTGCAATACCACACATCAGCCTTTGCCCTCCGTGATATGGTAAAGCGTTGCAGCCCAGGTATCTGGCGAAATTTGCTTGCTCAATTCATGGCTTCGGCTTCCCATTTTTCGCAATTCGTCGTCGGTGCAGACAATGAGATCTTTGAAAACAGCTTTGAGCGAATCTTTGTCCCTGCGGCGGTGAACGAATCCATTGTAGCCTTCTTTTACAAAGGCAGTGATGCCGCCTGCGGCGTCGGTGGAGATAAGGGGAAGGCCTGCGGCTGCGAATTCGTGCAGAACAACGCCCCAGGCATCGCGACGGCTCGGCAAGACAAAGGCGCCAGCGGTCATGGCCAGTTGGGGAAGTTGGTCAGGCTGCACAAAGTCCTGAAAACGAATATTATGCGTTTCTTTCAGTTCGTCCTTGAGCGGGCCATTGCCGACAAGGAGCAATTCCCAATCATGGGATTGTTCCTCGCTGAGTTCTTTGAAGGCATGGTACAATTCGAGGACGCCTTTGTAGTCGAGATACCGCCCGACGTAGAGAATTTGGTGCGGATATTTATCGGCTTTGGCTGCTTTTGCGGGGCCATAGACGGCCTCAAACAAGGCAGTGTCTGCCGAATACATTCCGGTGAGGATCTTTTCGCGGGGAAAGCCGAGTCTGCGGGCGTATTCAAATTGGAACATGCCGGGCACCCAAGCATGGGTGAATTGTCTCCTGAAGAGGAACGGAGAGAGCCATGTGGCGAGCCGCTGACGGAAATCGCCGCGCCATTGCGTGTCAAAGGCGGCAATAACGGGCTTGCCCAACTTGAAAAAGGCGCGCGCCACTTTCAAGTAAGGTTTGTCGATCCAGCCGGAGATATAAAGGGCATCCGGTTGAATAGAATGCGCCAATTGGAGCAATCCAGCGGTGTCAAAGTCCTTTCTTTCGTAGTAAAAGATGCGCGGATGATCGGAGAATCGGAACGGAGCCTCTGCATTGATCGGCCAACGCACGACATGGACTTCTGCGTCATGCAATTCAGCAAACCGTTTGATGCAGGAGACGAAATAGCCCGCTATCTCGGAGTAAAGCACCAAAACCTTCATCGAATGACTCCTTTCGCGGCTTCGTGGGAAAAGTCGCCAGCGAGATTGGAGACCAGGAGTTCCTCTTTGTTGGTGTCTACAATGAGGAAGACCAGAAATATAAGGAAAAGAACGTGAAAGGCGCTAAGGGACGAGAATAGCCAAGATTCGAAGATTGCTGAGAAGAGAATCGAAAACATGAAAGGGATCAAAAAGCGCCAGTTTCGCACCATTCGTGCCGCATTGAGCAGAAATCCCAAGAAGAAAACTGTACCAACAAAGCCTGTATTGACGGCAAAAGCGAGGTAGGAATTGTGCACGCCACCTTGATGCCCGGATTTCCAAAGTTGAAACGAGGTTTCATTCGTGAAGTTGTACTCCTCACAGGAAAATCCGCAGCCGATCAGCGGAGCTTTCTTGATCAACTCATAGGCATGCGCCCATGCAAAAATCCTGCCTGATCCAGAATCCAATTCCTTGACCCTGAAATAAGCATCAAGTCCCAGTGTCGTGAAAACAGTCTCCAAATCCACTTTGTATAAAATTATCGCGACCCCAGGCAGGAAAACAAACATGAAAAAGATGCGGCGCGCTGGCGTACCACGCAGGCCGAGATACAACATCCAAAACAAGCTGATCGAAAAAATTGCGTTTCGGCTACTGCACATCAGCAAGGAAACGGTGATCAGAATCCAAACAAATGTCTTAAACCGCTTGGGGAAACTATGTTTTTGAAACAGGTATGCCGTGATCGGGGTCGCAAGTGTAACGAGCATTCCCATCCCGTTGGGATTTCCCATGATACCATTGTACCGAGTACCGCCATACGAAATAAATTCTGGGAACAGCGGTAGAAAAATGAAACCGAGGATCAACAATGTCACAATCAGGTAAAGAACATCTGCCATCAACTGTATCCCATATACCTGTAGCTTGTGGTGGACATAGTTGAACAATACGAAGTAGAAAATGGCAAACGAAATAGTTTTGCTGAAGGCAACGCCAATCGTGGGGCTGAAAATGAGCGCGAGCAAAGCAACCGCCAGAAACGGTAGCAGGTAAAGCATGATTGCGTTGATCTTATAGCGCTGATTACGTACTTCAAAGATCGTAATCAAAAAAATCAACATCATGACCTCTACGCGCAGATCCTTTATAAATTGGAAAATGTCGACCCTTGAATCACCGAGAATCAACACGAAAAGGAAAAGGATGACAATGGAGGAGTGCAGCTCCCGGTACCAAAGATAGACCACGGCGGCGGCACATATCGCCATTCCCAATACACTGGCAGCAACGCCAGCGATCAACATCGTCGGAAGGATGAAGAGAAAAAGAATCTGATGTCGATCAAAAAATTGTAACAAAGTATGTCCTGATAAATGCGAGGCAAAGCTACAAAGAATGCCACATTTCCCGAAACAATCGCAAATGCGCTTCTGCAACCGCTTCCCATGTAAACCGTTTCTGGACGCGATCCAAGGATGCGGCCGACAACATCCCGAATTGTGAATGGTCCATCTGAATCATGGTGCGCATCGCCTGCATGAGGTTCTGAACGTCATTTTTTTGAAGAATGAGCCCATTTTCAGCATCGACCAACTCGCGCGTAGCGCCTGTGTCCGTTACGAGAATCGGCATTGCGCGGGCCATCGCTTCAAGCACCACCGTGGGCATACCCTCAAACAGCGTGGGCAAAATAAAAACATGGTTCTCCAAGTAGGCGATGTCGAGGTCCGCGTCACTTACGAATCCATGAAAGTGGACGTTTGCAAGCGGGTAGCGGCTCCTCATTTCCTCAAAAAGCGGACCCTTGCCCGCGAGATGCAATTCAAACAATGCCTGATGGCCTTCTCCATTCAGCTGCTTTGCAGCCTCGAGCAAAACACCAATCCCTTTGTTGTAGGCAAAACGACCTACAAAGAGGAATTTCAAAGGTGTGGACTTTTTCTTGATCAGTTGTTCCTCTGGCAGTTGAACCAGATGGGTGGCATTGGGGAGCACCACGACGCGATCGGCGTTGCCTACGCGTTTGAGAATCTGCGTCAAACTGCCTCCGAGCGACACGACGTGGGCGGCTTTTTTGAATATTCTGCCAAAAATGTAACGATAGGGCCAAGTTTTGAGCTGATCCTTCCTCCCCAAAACTTGAAAGGGTTCCAACCCGTGTGGATTTACGATCAATCGATCCTTGACCTGATCGATTCCAACCCAAACCGATAGCCCCTGCGAATAGATCAGTTGCCCCGGCCGTAGCAACAATTCGTCCAAAACGAGCTTTGAATAATCCCGTAGTTCAAGAAAATAGTGCTTTTTGCCTGGCAGCGGGGCAAGCTGCACCTCGGTGACATGGGGTAGATCTTTGAAAATGTGTTCCCCCAAATGTGGGTGCAAAACCGTGATTTCCAGTTCCTCGGTTGCAGCAAGCGCTTCGACAAGCAAGCGCGAATGCCGCTGCATTCCGCCTACAGAATAGGGGAAGATGCCATCGGTACAAAATACAACGGGAATGCGGGGTGATGCCATACGCCTAAACTTCCTTCGCTTGCGGATGATTGGCTTCCTTGGAGCTTCCGAAGTTGATTTTGACAAAGCGGTGCAGACCCCAAGCGATCCAGAGCATCCAGATAGGTACGATCAGATAAAGAAACCGGGGGTAGGAGGAAAGTACCGAGATGCCCCCAAGATAGACCATCGAAAAAACGAGCAAGACAAGGATTTCCAGCGGAAATTTTTTGTAGTACAGCAGCGTAGGGATCGCCATCAAGGATGCAAAGACGATGAGAAAGATGTTGGGTACGAGATATTTGAACAACCCATTCGAAGGTTTTTGAAAGGAAAGTGGATGGCTGAAAAAAGTGCGCCCCAAGTTGGCGACCCAGTTGTATACAAATTTCTTGGGATGGGCCTTGATGTTTTCAATGGCACGTTTTTTCAAGGCATCGTCCTTTGCTGTCGGACTCAAGGGGTTGATTTCCGCAAAAAACGCCCCATGATTTTTGAGCAAGGTGCTGTCCTCCTCCAGGGTCTCGACATGCCAGTCGCCCAGTTCGTTTTCATACGGTGTCGCCATCCAGTACAGTTGCAATCCGCCTGCATTGCCCCAATAGAATGGTTTTCCCGTGATTGAAAAGGTGTATACAAGATAGGGGATGCACACGACCATGGCAAGCGCAAAGAATTTGGTCATGTGAGCCATCCGCTTGGATCTCCCTCGCAGCAACCAAACCGTGAAACAAATGAAGATCATCACGATCAAGGCATAGCCAAAAATTACTTTGGTGAGTGCCAGCATCCCCAGCAGAAATGCTGGCAAAAGCAGTGTTTTTAGGCGAAAATCCTTGAATCGGAAAGCTTTGCAAACGAGGTATACGGGGGCTACCATGAGGAACATGCTCCACGCCTCCGTCATGATATACGGTAGGCTGACCTCATACATCGGATAGTAACCAGCAAAAAGGATCGCGCCCCAGAGGCTTTGCTGCGGCGAGACATAAAGTCGCAGCAATTTAGAAAACAGCACCACCGAACTATACAATAGCAAGGCATTCAGGAGCTTGAGTACCCACAATGGACTGTCAACCGTCACAAAAGGCACCAAAAGCATGGGGTATCCCGGACCACTCCACAAAAATTGATGACCATCTTTGAAATGGAAGTGGCCGTTGAGCAGATTTTCGGCGAATCCCCAATAGCGCCATTCGTCCGAAACCAATTGATCATGAGGACTGGTCGTAAGTGCCAGAATGCAATAAAGCAGTAGAAATGGCAAATAGACCAACCAAGGATTGGTATTTGCGAGGGTCTCTTGGAGTTTCCGGAACATCGAAGCAAATAAGATTTAAAAATAGAGAATGGATCAATGCGAATCACTCGTCCCAGTCAAATTTGCAACACCTCCCGCATCTGACAGCTTTGGGCAATCTTGTCTTTTGCAAACGTGGATCGTAAGGGATCATGTGCCCGATCGCTTTTCATTCTCCGTTGTTTGTTGTTGATTTTGAATCGAATAGGCTGTCTTTTAGCATTTTTGATGTTTGGATTGCGCCCAACTGACTCACATGCGAGGTGTTAAAGAAGTATGAATCCGGCCATTGTCGGGTATCGAAGAAAATTACCCTCGCATTGGGAATGACATCGATACGGTTCAAGACTTGTTTGGCACGTTCAAAGTCAGCATTGGGGAGCGATTCGAAGAAGGAGGAATGATATGGAGCGACTGCGATGAAAAACATCCGCTTGGGATGGGTTTGAATTCGGTGAACCAATGTATCGATCAAACGTGTCTCAGGAAGGAAACGTTCTATGCTGTCCTTGCGCTTTTGGATCAAAATGGCCATTTGAGATGGGTCTGATACGGCCTTTTCAATCGCAGCACCTTTGTTGACGGCCTTGGTGAGCATCAGACTTTCATTGAGCCGATCCTTGATGAATGCGTCAATCGCACCGTAGTACCGGATGCCCGGGATGCGCATGTGGCTGCTGTAGAAATCGTGGTGATCGAGGAGCGCCTTGACTTCAGGTATCTGAGAATGCGGTAAATAGGAATTCCGATCCCCCATTTGATCGCCAAACATCGAAAAGTCAAAGTTTAGAACGATGGGTGAAGTTTTTTCCGTTTGTTCCAGTTCCTGTTTCAGGAAGATATCCATCACAGCATAGCCAATCCCATTGATCCCGTAATTGTAAAAGTTGGGACCGATCGAATCCGGTATGTAAGTGCAAAGTGCTCTGGAACTTCCGATAATCGGAATTTCATCAGGGCGTGACTCCTTGATGCGGAAAAGTTTGGCTGCTCCGTGGGTAGAGGTTTGACTGATCAATTTTTTGCTTACAAACCAGTCCAGGGCAAGTGCAAAAACCGTTGTGAGCAGCAGAAGTGGCAAAAGAATGCGGAGGATCAACTTTCTGAGCTGCACCAATTGCGACCTGCGATCAGGTAAATCCATCGTTGCGGTTGGCGTTTGCTTTTCAGAACTGGAAGTAGATGAAGTCACTTGATCCTCCTTTCCCGAACAATAAAATCACAATGCCTGTCACGACCAAAAAAGCCAAATTGTGCCGCATTTTCAAGTCTTTGGGAAGCAAGTAGGAAAGCAGCAGAAGCCCGATCACCAACAAGCTCACCGCAAAATTGAAAGGTCCGTTGTAGCCAAGCACCTCGCCGAGGTTGAAATGAAGATCGGGCACAAACAGCTTTTTGAGCACCATTGTCGCCTGTCCAAGATTTTTGGAGCGGAAAAATACCCATCCGATGACGACCAATGAAAAAGTCAATGCCATCGTCAACAGTGCCCATATTCGGGGAATTTTGGACACAAACGCTGATTCCCGGAGCTTTTTTCGGCCATTTTCTGTAAGCTTTTCCCAAACAAGGAGTAGCCCGTGAAAGGCGCCCCAGATGACAAAAGTCCAATTTGCCCCGTGCCAGAGGCCACTCACCAAAAACGTCAGAAAAAGGTTGTAGTACATCCTCCATTTGATCACGCGACTCCCTCCCAAGGGGATGTAAACATAGTCGCGAAACCATCCGGATAGGGACATATGCCAACGCCGCCAGAAATCCGTGATGCTCCTGGAAAGGTAAGGTCGGTCAAAATTTTCGACAAGGTTCACGCCCATGATGCGCGCGCAGCCGATGGCAATGTCAGTATATCCGGAAAAATCGCAGTAGATCTGGAAGGCAAAAAACAGCGCTGCAATCGCAATGGCGATGGTTCCGAAGTCTTGCGGATGGCCATAGACCTCATTGACATAGACCGCCAAGCGGTCAGCTACCACCACCTTTTTGAAAAATCCAAAGGCAATCCGGTTGAGTCCTTGAACCGTGCGGTCGTAATCAAAAGCGTTGTGTGCTTTAAGCTTGGGCAACATGTTGCCTGCTCTTTCAATAGGCCCTGCCACCAACTGCGGCCAATAGCATACAAACAGGGCAAAATAACCGAGATGGGTCTCTGCTGGGATTTTTCGTTGGTACACGTCAATCGCATACGCCATCGATTGAAACGTATAGAAGCTGATGCCCACAGGCAGGATCAGATGCAAAATCGGCAGGGGCGCGCCTCCGTTCGTCATTTCGATGACGGCATTGCCCGACCGCATCAGAAAATCGAAGTATTTGAAGAAAATGAGGACTGAGAGGTTCATTCCCAAGCTCGTCCAAAGCAGGATTTTTCGTTTTCGGGGATCCTTTGCCTCCCCGAGGGTGCGCACGACGACATAGTCAAATGCCGTTGAGAACATGATCAGGAGCACGTACTCGATGCGCCAGCACATATAGAAGTAGTAGGAGCAGAGCAAAACAAATACCCACCGCAACTTGTAGGGCAACAAGAAGTAGCCGATCAATACGAGCGGCAAAAAGATGAGAAATTCGACCGAGTTGAAAAGCATCGTGTTCCTAAAACCTCTGCAAATTAGTGATTCTTGCAGAAACTCAAGTTCGAGCGGTCATTTGATCCACACGGGTGACCTCCATGGATTCTGATGGAAAAAGAATTCCCCTCTAACGAAGGACTCATTGGAATTTGCAACCTTTCTTGATCCTTCCGGCACTTGATGTCGGCATCCAAGTCTTAACGATTTGGCAACAAAGTCTTCTTTCAGGCATAAATATTATTCAATGGCAGATCATACCTCAATGTTGCGTCAATCATGCACTTGGTTCGAATCACTAAATTTCCAATGAATCCTCTGCTTTGGCGAGAAATGCATTGTTTTTCTTTGGTGATTTTTCTGGAATACGCTTGGAGTCAACGGCCAACGGGACCGTAACGTGGGTCTGATTGGGGATGTAAGGTTTGTTCCGAAAATGCGAAATTCTGCCTCCAATTAAGATACGATTAGACTTAAATACCTATCGGATTAGTCGTTAATTGTTTTTATCTTTGAGCTTGCAGGTGGTAAGAATTTTGGTGATTACCTGCAGCGTTGGTAGTGGTTGCGGTACTTGTATCGCGTTTTTGGATCGTTTTACGAGTTTTTTTTGTTTGAAAAGCTATACCCTACGGCATTCCGCTAGGGTCGCTTGGTATTCGGGGTTTGAATTGTTGAAGTCTTATGGATGCTAGAAGCCGTCGTTTGCGGAGCATTGTTTGCAGTGCCCTCTTGTTGGGTTGTATGCTTGTGTTTCGTTATTCTGGATTTGCGAGTTCTCCCAATTGGGCAATTCCATCCGCATTTGGTGAATCCTCTTCTCCACTTGCCGGCGAGACCGTGACCACAGATTCCATTTTTGGAGGTCCGTTTTGTGCCGGTCAGCAGGTGAATGTCGATTTTTCCATCACTGGAAACTTTGTCCCGGGGAATGTTTTTTCAGCTGAACTTTCAGACGCATCCGGCAGCTTTGCAAACCCTGTGGTCATTGGTACCCTGACAGATACGCTTCCTGCAACCATCATTGCCACAATTCCGCTTGGTCAAGGGAATGGCAGTGGCTATCGCATCCGTGTTTCAGCATCCAATCCTTCCACTGTCGGCATTGCCAACCCCAATGATTTTACGATCTACGAAATGCCCGCTACACCCACGATTACTGCAAGTGGCCCCGTGCAGTTTTGCCCCGGTGGCAGCGTTGTACTCACTTCCAGCAATTCCCTCTACAATCTTTGGTCTCCGAATGGGGAATCCACGATGGATATCACCGTCACTACGGGTGGAACATATTCTGTAGTAGGCAATAACAACGGCTGTATCACACCTCCGTCCAACGCCATCACCGTGACGATCAGCCCGGTTCCTCCCGTGCCGACGATCACACCTGGCGGTCCGACGACCTTCTGCGCAGGCGGAAGCGTGATTTTGACGACGAATGCACCTTCGGGACGTATTTGGCAACCCGGCGGACAAACAACGGTTTCGATCACGGTGACGAATAGTGGCAGCTATACGGTCATGCGCAGCAATATTTTCGGATGCACCTCGACGTCGTTGCCGACAGTGGTGACCGTGATTCCATTGCCGACAACTCCCACGATTACGCCAAGCGGATCAACTGCTTTGTGCACTGGCGACAGCATCACTTTGACAAGCAGCAGCCCGACAGGGAATACTTGGTCCAATGGAGCTACAACCCAATCCATCACAGTGGATACAGCAGGCACCTTTTGGGTCCTTTATTTTGATGGTACCTGTACCTCTGACACTTCGGCACTGGTCAACGTGACCTTGAACAGCCGCCCAACACGGCCGACAATTACAGAAAATGGTTCAACCGAGTTTTGTGAAGGTGACAGTGTCATCTTGATGAGCAGCAGCCCCACCGGCAATACTTGGTCCACAGGTGAAACCACACAAAATATCGCTGCAATGGCCTCAGGGAACTATTGGGTACTGGTGGATGACGGAACTTGTGTCTCCGATACATCCTTGATCACCCAAATCGAGGTATTTCCTTTGCCTCCAACGCCGATCATCACCCCTGATGGCCCAACGGCCTTCTGCGCAGGCGATAGTGTGGTGTTGACGAGCAGCAGTACAACAGGCAATCTATGGTCTACAGGAGAAACCACGGAGTCGATTACGCTGTTTGCAGCGGATACCGTTTGGTTGATCGTCGATGATGGCACTTGTGTTTCAGACACATCTGCGATACTGATTGTTTCCATCAGCCCCAATCCGCCTGCGCCTGTGATCACAGCCAGCGGACCGGTGCAATTTTGCCCCGGTGGCAGCGTGACGCTCACGAGCAGCAGCCCGACGGGCAACCTCTGGTCCACGGGCGCGACGACGCAGTCGATCATCGTGACCACCGGCGGAACCTATACGGTGCAAGTGGTGGACGGCCTTTGCATCTCGGATCCGAGCAATGCGATCACGGTGACCATCAGCCCGGTTCCACCCGTGCCGACGATCACCCCAAGCGGACCGACAACCTTCTGCGATGGCGGCAGCGTGATTTTGACCACCAATGCACCTTCGGGACGTGTTTGGCAGCCCGGCGGACAGACGACGATCTCGATCACGGTGACGACAAGCGGCAGCTACACGGTGATGCGCAGCAATATTTTCGGATGCACCTCGACGTCGTTGCCGACCGTGGTGACGGTGATTCCGTTGCCGACAACTCCGACGATTACAGCGAGCGGACCGACGGCACTTTGCCCCGGCGACAGCGTGACCCTTACAAGCAGCAGCCCGACCGGCAATACCTGGAGCACGGGTGCCACCACGCAATCGATCACCGTCGGCACCGTCGGCAGTTATTGGGTGCGCTGGTTTGACGGAACCTGCACATCCGACACATCTGCGCTGATCAATGTGGTGACCAACCCCAATCCGCCGACACCGACGATCACCCCCTGGTGGCCCGACGACCTTCTGCTCGGGCGACAGCGTGATTTTGACATCGAGCAGCGCAGTCGGCAACACCTGGAGCACCGGCGCGACCACACAATCGATCACGGTTTTTGCCGCCGGCAACTACTGGGTCTTGGTCAATGACGGGAATTGCGTGTCGGATACTTCCGCCATCGTTTCGGTTTCCATCAGCCCCAATCCGCCTGCCCTGTGATCACAGCCAGCGGACCGGTGCAATTTTGCCCCGGTGGCAGCGTGACGCTCACGAGCAGCAGCCCGACGGGCAACCTCTGGTCCACGGGCGCGACGACGCAGTCGATCATCGTGACCACCGGCGGAACCTATACGGTGCAAGTGGTGGACGGCCTTTGCATCTCGGATCCGAGCAATGCGATCACGGTGACCATCAGCCCGGTTCCACCCGTGCCGACGATCACCCCAAGCGGACCGACAACCTTCTGCGATGGCGGCAGCGTTATTTTGACCACCAATGCACCTTCGGGACGTATTTGGCAGCCCGGCGGACAAACAACCGTTTCGATCACGGTGACGGCAAGCGGCAGTTACACGGTGATGCGCAGCAATATTTTCGGCTGTACCTCGACGTCGTTGCCGACCGTGGTGACGGTGATTCCGTTGCCGACGACCCCTACGATCACGCCGAGCGGACCGACGGCACTTTGCCCCGGCGACAGCGTGACCCTTACAAGCAGCAGCCCGACCGGCAATACCTGGAGCACGGGTGCCACCACGCAATCGATCACCGTCGGCACCGTCGGCAGTTATTGGGTGCGCTGGTTTGACGGAACCTGTACATCCGACACATCTGCGCTGATCAATGTGGTGACCAACCCCAATCCGCCAACACCGACCATCACCCCCAATGGCCCGACGACCTTCTGCTCGGGCGACAGCGTGATTTTGACATCGAGCAGCGCAGTCGGCAACACCTGGAGCACCGGCGCGACCACACAATCGATCACCGTTTTTGCTGCCGGCAACTACTGGGTCTTGGTCAATGACGGAAATTGCGTGTCGGATACTTCTGCCATCGTTTCGGTTTCCATCAGCCCCAATCCGCCTGCCCCTGTGATCACAGCCAGCGGACCGGTGCAATTTTGCCCCGGTGGCAGCGTGACACTCACGAGCAGCAGCCCGACGGGCAACCTCTGGTCCACGGGCGCGACGACGCAGTCGATCATCGTGACCACCGGCGGAACCTATACGGTGCAAGTGGTGGACGGCCTTTGCATCTCGGATCCGAGCAATGCGATCACGGTGACGATCAGCCCGGTTCCACCGGTGCCGACGATCACCCCCGGCGGACCGACGACCTTCTGCGATGGCGGCAGCGTTGTTTTGACCACCAATGCACCTTCGGGACGTATTTGGCAGCCCGGCGGACAAACAACCGTTTCGATCACGGTGACGACAAGCGGCAGCTACACGGTGATGCGCAGCAATATTTTCGGATGCACCTCGACGTCATTGCCGACGGTGGTGACGGTGATTCCGTTGCCGACAACTCCGACGATTACAGCGAGCGGACCGACGGCACTTTGCCCCGGCGACAGCGTGACCCTCACGAGCAGCAGCCCGACCGGCAATACCTGGAGCACGGGTGCCACCACGCAATCGATCACCGTCGGCACCGTCGGCAGTTATTGGGTGCGCTGGTTTGACGGAACCTGCACATCCGACACATCTGCGCTGATCAATGTGGTGACCAACCCCAATCCGCCGACACCGACCATCACCCCGAACGGCCCGACGACCTTCTGCTCGGGCGACAGCGTGATCTTGACATCGAGCAGCGCAGTCGGCAACACCTGGAGCACCGGCGCGACCACACAATCGATCACGGTTTTTGCTGCCGGCAACTACTGGGTCCTGGTCAATGACGGGAATTGCGTGTCGGATACTTCGGCCATCGTTTCGGTTTCCATCAGCCCCAATCCGCCTGCCCCTGTGATCACAGCCAGCGGACCGGTGCAATTTTGCCCCGGTGGCAGCGTGACGCTCACGAGCAGCAGCCCGACGGGCAACCTCTGGTCCACGGGCGCGACGACGCAGTCGATCATCGTGACCACCGGCGGAACCTATACGGTGCAAGTGGTGGACGGCCTTTGCATTTCGGATCCGAGCAATGCGATCACGGTGACCATCAGCCCGGTTCCACCGGTGCCGACGATCACCCCCGGCGGTCCGACGACCTTCTGCGATGGCGGCAGCGTTATTTTGACCACGAATGCACCTTCGGGACGTATTTGGCAACCCGGCGGACAAACAACCGTTTCGATCACGGTGACGGCAAGCGGCAGCTACACGGTGATGCGCAGCAATATTTTCGGATGCACCTCGACGTCATTGCCGACGGTGGTGACGGTGATTCCGTTGCCGACAACTCCGACGATTACACCGAGCGGACCGACGGCACTTTGCCCAGGTGACAGCGTGACCCTCACAAGCAGCAGCCCGACCGGCAACACGTGGAGCACGGGTGCCACTACACAATCGATCACTGTCGGCACCGTCGGCAGTTATTGGGTGCGCTGGTTTGACGGAACCTGTACATCCGACACCTCTGCGCTGATTAATGTGGTGACCAATCCCAATCCGCCAACACCGACGATCACCCCGAACGGCCCGACGACCTTCTGCTCGGGCGACAGCGTGATTTTGACATCGAGCAGCGCAGTCGGCAACACCTGGAGCACCGGCGCGACCACACAATCGATCACCGTTTTTGCTGCCGGCAACTACTGGGTCCTGGTCAATGACGGGAATTGCGTGTCGGATACTTCGAATTTTGTTCCTGTCACCGTGATTCAAACACCCGCCACTCCGGTGATCACCCCGCTTGGATCAACAACACTTTGCCCTGGCGATAGTGTGACGTTGGAATCAAGCAGTCCGGCCAACAACCTTTGGTCAACCGGTGCCACCACGCCAACGATAACAGTTTCTTCAGCAGGGAGCTATTCTGTGCAGGTTTTGAATGGGATTTGTATTTCTCAGCCTTCGAATCCCCTTACAATCATCATCGCTCCATTGCCTGCTGTTCCGACAATTTCAGTAAGTGGCCCGACGACATTCTGCGCCGGCGACAGCGTGGTCTTGACAACGACCTCACCACCTTCGCTCAATTGGCAACCCGGCGGAGCAACGACTGCATCATTTACCGTATTTGCCAGCGGAAGTTATACAGTCAGCAGCACCAATGCATTCGGTTGTACCTCCGTTTCCTTGCCTACGGTTGTCACGGTAAATCCGATTCCCGTGACCCCAACGATCACAGCATCAGGACCAACCACCTTCTGCGATGGAGACAGTGTCACATTGACGTCCAGCAGCGCAAGCAACAATATTTGGTCCACCGGTGCGACAACCCAATCCATTACCGTGTCCAGTGCCGGCAATTATTGGGTTCTGTATTCGGCGTTGGATTGTTTTTCAGATACATCTGCTGTCGTGGATGTCATTGTCAATCCATTGCCTTCCATGCCAATTATTTCCGTAACCGGGAATTTGATTTTCTGTGACGGTGACAGTGTGATCCTGACTTCGAATGTATCAACAGGAATTCTCTGGTCCACTGGCGAAACCACCCAATCGATCATTGTTGATTCTTCCGGTACATTTGAGGTGACACAAACGAACCAATTTGGCTGCAGCGCCACTTCTGATTCAATCGTTACCCAAAATTTGACGCCTCCACCTCCGGGGGTTTCACCGAGTGGCCCGATTCAATTCTGTTCTGGCCAGAGTATTCAATTGACTTCGAGTAGCCCAGTGGACAACGTATGGTCCAACGGTGCCACCACACCTTCAATTACCGTGACGACAGCGGGAACTTATTCGCTTTACGTGGACAACGGAACTTGTATTTCCGTCATGTCGAATTCGGTGGTGGTTAACGTAAGCCCAAGTCCGCCAATTCCTGTGATTACGGCAAACGGCCCGGTGAATTTCTGTCTTGGGGACAGCGTGACGCTGACAAGCAGCGCGTTAGCTGGCAACCTTTGGAACACTGGCGCGACAACGCGGTCGATCAAGGTTTTTACGTCCGGATCCTATACGGTGAGCCGTTCCAATATTTTCGGATGTACAAGCACTTCCCTCCCAAAAGTGGTGACTGTGCGTCCAAGACCTGCAACACCGATTGTCACAGTGAGTGGGGCTACGACCTTTTGCGCCGGTGACAGTGTGATCTTGACTTCAAATAGCGCCATTAACAACCAATGGTCCAATGGTGCCAGTACGCAATCCATCAAGGTTGTTGCTTCAGGATCTTATACGGTCGTCATCAATGACGGAGTCTGTCCTTCATTTGCATCCGCGCCAGTAGTGGTGACTGTCAATCCATTACCGCCCACACCAACGATTTCGTCCAGCGGACCTACGACATTTTGTATGGGTGACAGTGTGATTTTGACGTCTAGCAGTCCGACTGGAAACCAATGGTCCACGGGTGCAACGACCCAATCGATCACGGTTTACAGTTCTGGCAACTTCACCGTTTGGGCGACGGATGGTACCTGCAATTCATTGGTTTCCTTGCCATTGAGCGTGACCGTAAATCCAATTCCCACGGCCCCTGCAATTTCTGCGAGCGGATCGACCTATTTTTGCCTTGGAGACAGCGTGACTTTGACGTCCAGCAGTTCTGTTGGAAATGTTTGGACACCGGGCGGTGCGACGACGCAAAGCATCGTGGTGCATACTTCGGGCACCTACACCGTAAGTGTAACGGTTTTGGGTTGTGTTTCTCCGAATTCCGCTCCGATGGTCGTCACAGTGGGAGACAGTTTGGCTCCAACCATCGGCTGCCCGGCAAACTTGGTTATCGCCAATGAGCCGACCTTTTGCGGTGCAAGCGTGAGTTACACGATCATTGCAAATGACAACTGCCCAGGAAGCAACCTTGTGCAGACATCCGGCCTCGCGAGCGGCAGTTTATTTCCCGTGGGATTGACGCAAAATAGTTTCACGTTGACGGATGCCTTTGGAAATTCCGCAACTTGTTCATTTTCAGTGACGGTCAATGACACAGAAGCTCCGGCGGTAGTTTGCCCTGCGAATAGCAGCCTCAGCAACGATCCCGGACTATGTACAGCAACGGTTGGCTTTTGTGCGCCATCGGGTACAGATAATTGTGGTCCTTCGCAGTCGATTCCAGGGTTTACCTACCTCGGAAGTTATGGTGGACACTATTATTACAAATCGAGTTTCCCAACGAATTGGCAAACTGCTTATCAAACGGCAGGGCTTGCCGGTGGGCATCTTGCCTCCGTTTCGAATGCTGGTGAAAATACCTTTTTGGCCTCGTTTGTTTCTGGCGTTCCTGTTTGGATCGGGTGTTCGGACGCTTTGGTTGAGGGGACATTCCTTTGGGTGGATGGCTGTCCAAATGCCTATTCGAATTGGGCTCCGGGCCAACCTGACAACGGCGCCGGGGTAGAAGATTTTGTAGAAATGGTACCGGGCGGACTCTGGACGGATCAATCTCCAGTCGCGACGCGCTTTTCCATCATGGAATTGGATGGCGTTAGGTTGAGCCTGACGTCAGGGTTGCCACCATTCTCGCCATTTCCTGTAGGTACAACGGTGAACAATATCGTTGCAACCGACGGCTCCGGAAACACATCAGCCTGTTCCTTCACGGTAACCGTCAACGACACCGAAATCCCGACAATCACTTGCCCTGCAAACGTGGTCGTCAGCAACGACCCCGGCCAATGCGCAGCGATTGTGACTTATTCGGTCAGCTTCAATGACAACTGTGCGGGAGCCAACTTGGCGCAAACGGCTGGTTTGGCGAGCGGATCGAGCTTCCCAGCGGGCACGACTTCGAATAGCTTCACCGTCACCGACGGCTCGGGCAACACCGCAACTTGTTCCTTCACCGTGACCGTCAACGACACGGAGGCACCAACCATCACTTGCCCCGCCAACGTCGTGGTCAGCAACGACCCCGGCCAATGCGCAGCGATCGTGACTTATTCGGTCAGCTTCAATGACAATTGTGCAGGTGCAAACTTGGCGCAAACAGCTGGTTTGGCGAGCGGATCGAGCTTCCCTTCAGGAACAACTTCGAATAGCTTCACCGTCACTGACGGCTCGGGCAACACCGCAACTTGTTCCTTCACGGTAACTGTCAACGACACCGAAATCCCGACAATCACTTGCCCCGCCAACGTGGTGGTCAGCAACGATCCCGGCCAATGCGCCGCGACCGTGACTTATTCGGTCAGCTTCAATGACAACTGTGCTGGAGCCAACTTGGCGCAGACTGCTGGTTTGGCGAGCGGTTCGAGCTTCCCTTCGGGCACGACTTCGAATAGCTTCACCGTCACCGACGGCTCGGGCAACTCCGCAACTTGTTCCTTCACGGTAACTGTCAACGACACCGAAATCCCGACAATCACTTGCCCCGCCAACGTGGTGGTCAGCAACGATCCCGGCCAATGCGCGGCGATCGTGACCTATTCGGTCAGCTTCAATGACAATTGTGCAGGTGCAAACTTGGCGCAAACGGCTGGTTTGGCGAGCGGATCGAGTTTCCCTTCGGGCACCACTTCGAATAGCTTCACCGTCACCGACGGTTCCGGCAACACTGCAGCTTGTTCCTTCACCGTGACGGTCAATGACACGGAGGCACCAACCATCACTTGCCCCGCCAACGTGGTCGTCAGCAACGACCCGGCCAATGCGCAGCGATCGTGACTTATTCGGGGAGCTTCAATGACAATTGTGCGGGAGCAAACTTGGCGCAAACTGCTGGTTTGGCAAGCGGATCGAGCTTCCCTTCGGGCACGACTGCCAATAGTTTCACCGTCACCGACGGTTCGGGCAATACTGCAACTTGCTCCTTCACGGTGACCGTCAACGACACGGAGGCACCAACGATCACTTGCCCCGCCAACGTCGTGGTCAGCAACGACCCTGGCCAATGCGCTGCGATCGTGACTTATTCGGTCAGCTTCAATGACAACTGTGCGGGAGCCAACTTGGCGCAAACGGCTGGTTTGGCGAGCGGATCGAGCTTCCCTTCGGGAACAACTTCGAATAGCTTCACCGTCACCGACGGTTCCGGCAACACTGCAGCTTGTTCCTTCACGGTGACCGTCAACGACACCGAAATCCCCACAATCACTTGCCCCGCCAACGTGGTCGTCAGCAACGATCCCGGCCAATGCGCTGCGATTGTGACTTATTCGGTCAGCTTCAATGACAACTGTGCTGGCGCAAACTTGGCGCAAACGGCTGGTTTGGCGAGCGGATCCAGCTTCCCTTCAGGCACGACTTTGAATAGCTTCACCGTCACCGACGGCTCCGGCAACACTGCAACTTGTTCCTTCACGGTAACCGTCAACGACACGGAGGCACCAACAATTACCTGCCCTGCAAACGTGGTCGTCAGCAACGATCCCGGCCAATGCGCTGCGATCGTGACTTATTCGGTCAGCTTCAATGACAACTGTTCTGGCGCGAACTTGGCGCAAACGGCTGGTTTGGCGAGCGGTTCGAGCTTCCCAGCTGCCACGACTTCGAATAGCTTCACCGTCACCGACGGCTCGGGCAATACCGCAACTTGTTCCTTCACCGTGACAGTAAACGACACGGAGGCACCAACGATCACTTGCCCAGCAAACGTCGTGGTCAGCAACGACCCCGGCCAATGCGCTGCGATTGTGACTTATTCGGTCAGCTTCAATGACAACTGTGCGGGTGCAAACTTGGCGCAAACGGCTGGTTTGGCGAGCGGATCGAGCTTCCCTTCGGGCACAACTTCGAATAGCTTCACCGTCACCGACGGTTCCGGCAACACGGCAGCTTGTTCCTTCACGGTGACCGTCAACGACACGGAAATCCCAACGATCACTTGCCCCGCCAACGTGGTCGTCAGCAATGATCCCGGCCAATGTGCGGCGATTGTGACTTATTCGGTCAGCTTCAATGACAATTGTGCGGGAGCCAACTTGGCGCAAACGGCTGGTTTGGCGAGCGGATCGAGCTTCCCAACGGGCGTGACTTCGAATAGCTTCACCGTCACCGACGGCTCCGGCAACACCGCAACTTGTTCCTTCACGGTGACTGTCAACGACACGGAAATCCCAACGATCACTTGCCCTGCCAACGTGGTGGTCAGCAACGACCCCGGCCAATGCGCCGCGATTGTGACTTATTCGGTCAGCTTCAATGACAACTGTGCTGGAGCGAACTTGGCGCAAACGACTGGTTTGGCGAGCGGATCGAGCTTCCCTTCAGGCACGACTGCCAATAGCTTCACCGTCACCGACGGCTCAGGCAACTCCGCAACTTGTTCCTTCACCGTGACCGTCAACGACACCGGAAATCCCGACCATCACTTGCCCCGCCAATGTGGTGGTCAGCAACGATCCCGGCCAATGCGCGGCGATCGTGACCTATTCAGTCAGCTTCAATGACAATTGTGCAGGTGCAAACTTGGCGCAAACGGCTGGTTTGGCGAGCGGATCGAGCTTCCCTTCGGGCACGACTTCGAATAGCTTCACCGTCACCGACGGCTCCGGCAACACCGCAACTTGTTCCTTCACGGTAACTGTCAACGACACCGAAATCCCCACAATCACTTGCCCCGCCAACGTGGTCGTCAGCAACGACCCCGGCCAATGCGCCGCGATGGTGACTTATTCGGTCAGCTTCAATGACAACTGTGCGGGAGCGAACTTGGCGCAAACGGCTGGTTTGGCAAGCGGATCGAGCTTCCCTTCGGGAACAACTTCGAATAGCTTCACCGTCACCGACGGCTCGGGCAACACTGCAGCTTGTTCCTTCACGGTGACCGTTAACGACACGGAAATTCCAACGATCACTTGCCCTGCCAACGTGGTGGTCAGCAACGACCCCGGGCAATGCGCCGCGATGGTGACTTATTCGGTCAGTTTCAATGACAACTGTGCGGGTGCGAACTTGGCGCAAACGGCTGGTTTGGCGAGCGGATCGAGCTTCCCTTCGGGCGTGACTTCGAATAGCTTCACTGACTTCGAATAGCTTCACCGTCACTGACGGCTCCGGCAACACCGCAGCTTGTTCCTTCACCGTGACCGTCAACGACACGGAAGTCCCAACGATCACTTGCCCCGCCAACGTCGTGGTCAGCAACGACCCCGGCCAATGCGCCGCGATCGTGACTTATTCGGTGACCTTCAATGACAACTGTGCTGGCGCGAACTTGGCGCAAACGGCTGGTTTGGCGAGCGGATCGAGCTTCCCTTCAGGAACAACTTCGAATAGCTTCACCGTCACTGACGGTTCCGGCAACACTGCAGCTTGTTCCTTCACCGTGACAGTCAACGACACGGAAATCCCACAATCACTTGCCCAGCAAACGTGGTCTTCAGCAACGACCCGGCCAATGCGCGCGATGGTGACTTATTCGGTCAGCTTCAATGACAACTGTCGGCGCGAACTTGGCGCAAACGGCTGGTTTGGCGAGCGGATCGAGCTCCCTGGCACGACTTCGAATAGCTTCACCGTCACCGACGGCTCGGCAACACCGCAGCTTGTTCCTTCACGGTGACCGTCAACGACACGGAAATCCCACAATCACCTGCCCCGCCAACGTGGTGGTCAGCAACGACCCCGGCCAATGCGCAGCGATTGTGACTTATTCGGTCAGCTTCAATGACAACTGTGCGGCGCGAACTTGGCGCAAACGGCTGGTTTGGCGAGCGGATCGAGCTTCCCTGGGCACGACTTCGAATAGCTTCACCGTCACCGACGGCTCGGGCAATACTGCAACTTGTTCCTTCACGGTGACCGTCAACGACACGGAAGTCCCAACGATCACCTGCCCCGCCAACGTGGTCGTCAGCAATGATCCAGGCCAATGCGCAGCGATCGTGACGTATTCGGTCAGCTTCAATGACAACTGTGCGGGAGCAAACTTGGCGCAAACCGCTGGTTTGGCGAGCGGATCGAGCTTCCCCAGCGGAACAGCTTCGAATAGCTTCACCGTCACTGATGGTTCCGGCAACACAGCCACATGCTCCTTCACGGTAACCGTCAACGACACCGAAATTCCCACAATCACTTGCCCCGCCAACGTGGTGGTGAGCAACGACCCCGGCCAATGTGCGGCGATTGTGAGTTATTCGGTCAGCTTCAATGACAATTGCGCAGGAGCGAACTTGGCGCAAACGGCTGGTTTGGCGAGCGGATCGAGCTTCCCTTCGGGAACAACTTCGAATAGCTTCACCGTCACCGACGGCGCGGGCAACACCGCAACTTGTTCCTTCACGGTAACTGTCAACGACACCGAAATTCCAACGATCACTTGCCCCGCCAACGTGGTCGTCAGCAATGATCCCGGCCAATGCGCAGCGATCGTGACTTATTCGGTCAGCTTCAATGACAACTGTGCTGGCGCGAACTTGGCGCAAACGGCTGGTTTGGCGAGCGGATCGAGCTTCCCTTCGGGAACAACTTCGAATAGCTTCACCGTCACCGACGGCTCGGGCAACACCGCAACTTGTTCCTTCACCGTGACCGTCAACGACACGGAAGTCACCAACCATCACTTGCCCCGCCAACGTCGTCGTCAGCAACGATCCAGGCCAATGCGCAGCGATTGTCACTTATTCGGTCAGCTTCAATGACAACTGTGCGGGAGCGAACTTGGCGCAAACGGCTGGTTTGGCGAGCGGATCGAGCTTCCCAACGGGCGTGACTTCGAATAGCTTTACCGTCACCGACGGCTCGGGCAACACTGCAGCTTGTTCCTTCACGGTGACCGTCAATGACACCGAAATTCCCACAATCACTTGCCCAGCCAACGTGGTCGTCAGCAACGACCCCGGCCAATGCGCAGCGATCGTGACTTATTCGGTCAGCTTCAATGACAACTGTGCGGGAGCGAACTTGGCGCAAACGGCTGGTTTGGCAAGCGGATCGAGCTTCCCTTCGGGCGTGACTTCGAATAGCTTCACCGTCACCGACGGTTCCGGCAACACCGCAACTTGTTCCTTCACGGTAACCGTCAACGACACCGAAATCCCAACGATCACATGCCCTGCCAACGTGGTCGTCAGCAACGACCCCGGCCAATGTGCGGCGATTGTGACTTATTCGGTCAGCTTCAATGACAATTGTGCGGGTGCGAACTTGGCGCAAACTGCTGGTTTGGCGAGCGGATCGAGCTTCCCGGCTGGCACGACTTCGAATAGCTTCACCGTCACCGACGGTTCTGGCAACACCGCAACTTGTTCCTTCACGGTAACCGTCAACGACACCGAAATCCCAACGATCACTTGCCCCGCCAACGTGGTCGTCAGCAACGACCCCGGCCAATGCGCAGCGATCGTGACTTATTCGGTCAGCTTCAATGACAACTGTGCTGGAGCGAACTTGGCGCAAACGGCTGGTTTGGCGAGCGGATCGAGCTTCCCTTCGGGAACAACTTCGAATAGCTTCACCGTCACCGACGGCTCGGGCAACACTGCAACTTGTTCCTTCACCGTGACCGTCAACGACACGGAGGCACCAACGATCACTTGCCCTGCAAACGTGGTCGTCAGCAACGATCCAGGCCAATGCGCAGCGATTGTGACTTATTCGGTCAGCTTCAATGACAACTGTGCTGGCGCAAACTTGGCGCAAACGGCTGGTTTGGCGAGCGGATCGAGCTTCCCTTCGGGCACGACTTCGAATAGCTTCACCGTCACCGACGGTTCCGGCAACACCGCAACTTGTTCCTTCACGGTGACCGTCAACGACACCGAAATCCCAACCATCACTTGCCCCGCCAACGTGGTCGTCAGCAACGACCCCGGCCAATGCGCAGCGATTGTGACTTATTCGGTCAGCTTCAATGACAACTGTGCGGGTGCAAACTTGGCGCAAACGGCTGGTTTGGCAAGCGGATCGAGCTTCCCTTCAGGAACAACTTCGAATAGCTTCACCGTCACCGACGGCTCGGGCAATACCGCAGCTTGTTCCTTCACGGTGACCGTCAACGACACCGAAATCCCAACCATCACTTGCCCCGCCAACGTGGTCGTCAGCAATGATCCAGGCCAATGCGCGGCGATCGTGACTTATTCGGTCAGCTTCAATGACAACTGTGCGGGTGCTAACTTGGCGCAAACGGCTGGTTTGGCGAGCGGATCAAGCTTCCCAAAGGCACGACTTCGAATAGCTTCACCGTCACCGACGGCTCCGGCAACACTGCAACTTGTTCCTTCACGGTGACCGTCAACGACACCGAAATCCAATGATCACTTGCCCCGCCAACGTCGTGGTCAGCAACGATCCCGGCCAATGCGCTGCGATCGTCACTTATTCGGTGACCTTCAATGACAACTGTGCGGGTGCGAACTTGGCCCAAACGGCTGGTTTGGCAAGCGGATCGAGCTTCCCTTCGGGAACCACTGCCAATAGCTTCACCGTAACCGACGGTTCCGGCAATACTGCAACATGTTCCTTCACGGTGACCGTCAACGACACGGAAGTCCCAACAATCACATGCCCCGCCAACGTGGTCGTCAGCAATGATCCCGGCCAATGCGCAGCGATCGTGACTTATTCGGTCAGCTTCAATGACAACTGTGCTGGAGCGAACTTGGCGCAAACGGCTGGTTTGGCGAGCGGATCGAGCTTCCCTTCGGGCGTGACTTCGAATAGCTTCACCGTCACCGACGGTTCCGGCAACACGGCAGCTTGTTCCTTCACGGTGACCGTCAACGACACCGAAATTCCAACAATCACTTGCCCCGCCAACGTGGTGGTCAGCAACGACCCCGGCCAATGCGCTGCGATTGTGACTTATTCGGTCAGCTTCAATGACAACTGTGCGGGTGCGAACTTGGCGCAGACTGCTGGTTTGGCGAGCGGATCGAGCTTCCCTTCGGGCACGACTTCGAATAGCTTCACCGTCACCGACGGCTCGGGCAACACTGCAACTTGTTCCTTCACCGTGACCGTCAACGACACGGAAATCCCGACGATCACTTGCCCCGCCAACGTGGTCGTGAGCAACAATCCTGGTTTGTGCGCTGCGATCGTGACCTATTTGGTCAGCTTCAATGACAATTGTGCTGGTGCAAACTTGGCGCAAACGGCTGGTTTGGCGAGCGGTTCGAGCTTCCCCTTCGGGCACGACTTCGAATAGCTTCTCCGTCACCGACGGCTCCGTCAATACCGCAGCTTGTTCCTTCACTGTAACTGTCAACGACACCGAAATTCCCACAATCACTTGCCCTGCCAACGTGGTCGTCAGCAACGATCCTGGCCAATGCGCGGCGATCGTGACCTATTCGGTCAGCTTCAATGACAATTGTGCGGGTGCAAACTTGGCGCAAACGGCTGGTTTGGCGAGCGGTTCGAGCTTCCCTTCGGGCACGACTTCGAATAGCTTCACCGTCACCGACGGCTCGGGCAATACTGCAACTTGTTCCTTCACCGTGACCGTCAACGACACGGAAAATCCAACAATCACTTGCCCTGCCAACGTGGTCGTCAGCAACGACCCCGGCCAATGCGCTGCGATTGTGACTTATTCGGTCAGCTTCAATGACAACTGTGCTGGAGCAAACTTGGCGCAAACGGCTGGTTTGGCGAGCGGATCGAGCTTCCCAACGGGCGTGACTTCGAATAGCTTCACCGTCACCGACGGCTCCGGCAACACCGCAACTTGTTCCTTCACGGTAACTGTCAACGACACGGAAATCCCAACAATCACTTGCCCCGCCAACGTGGTCGTCAGCAACGACCCCGGCCAATGCGCAGCGATCGTGACTTATTCGGTCAGCTTCAATGACAATTGTGCAGGTGCGAACTTGGCGCAAACGGCTGGTTTGGCGAGCGGATCGAGCTTCCCTTCGGGCACGACTTCGAATAGCTTCACCGTCACCGACGGCTCGGGCAACACTGCAACTTGTTCCTTCACCGTGACCGTCAACGACACCGAAATCCCAACGATCACTTGCCCTGCCAACGTGGTCGTCAGCAACGACCCCGGCCAATGCGCTGCGATCGTGACTTATTCGGTCAGCTTCAATGACAATTGTGCGGGTGCAAACTTGGCGCAAACGGCTGGTTTGGCGAGCGGATCGAGCTTCCCAACGGGCGTGACTTCGAATAGCTTCACCGTCACCGACGGCTCGGGCAATACCGCAGCTTGTTCCTTCACGGTGACCGTCAACGACACCGAAATCCCAACCATCACTTGCCCTGCCAACGTGGTCGTGAGCAACGACCCCGGCCAATGCGCAGCGATCGTGACTTATTCGGTCAGCTTCAATGACAACTGTGCGGGCGCGAACTTGGCGCAAACGGCTGGTTTGGCGAGCGGATCGAGCTTCCCAACGGGCGTGACTTCGAATAGCTTCACCGTCACCGACGGCTCGGGCAACACCGCAACTTGTTCCTTCACCGTGACCGTCAACGACACGGAGGCACCAACCATCACTTGCCCCGCCAACGTGGTGGTCAGCAATGACCCCGGCCAATGCGCAGCGATTGTGACTTATTCGGTCAGCTTCAATGACAATTGTGCAGGTGCGAATCTGGCGCAAACGGCTGGTTTGGCGAGCGGATCGAGCTTCCCTTCGGGAACAACTTCGAATAGCTTCGCCGTCACCGACGGTTCCGGCAACACCGCAGCTTGTTCCTTCACGGTGACCGTCAACGACACGGAAGTCCCAACCATCACTTGCCCCGCCAACGTGGTCGTCAGCAACGACCCCGGCCAATGCGCCGCGATCGTGACTTATTCGGTCAGCTTCAATGACAACTGTGCGGGTGCGAACTTGGCGCAAACGGCTGGTTTGGCGAGCGGATCGAGCTTCCCTTCGGGAATCACTGCCAATAGCTTCACCGTCACCGACGGCTCCGGCAATACCGCAGCTTGTTCCTTCACGGTAACCGTCAACGACACGGAAATCCCCACAATCACTTGCCCCGCAAACGTGGTGGTCAGCAACGATCCAGGCCAATGTGCGGCGATTGTGACTTATTCGGTCAGCTTCAATGACAACTGTGCGGGAGCGAACTTGGCGCAAACGGCTGGTTTGGCGAGCGGATCGAGCTTCCCTGGCGGAACAACTTCGAATAGCTTCACCGTCACGGACGGCTCCGGCAATACCGCAGCTTGTTCCTTCACGGTGACCGTCAACGACACGGAGGCACCAACGATCACTTGCCCTGCCAACGTGGTCGTCAGCAATGATCCAGGCCAATGCGCGGCGATTGTGACTTATTCGGTGAGCTTCAATGACAATTGTGCTGGTGCAAACTTGGCGCAAACGGCTGGATTGGCAAGCGGATCGAGCTTCCCTTCAGGCACGACTTCGAATAGCTTCACCGTCACTGACGGCTCTGGCAACACCGCAACTTGTTCCTTCACGGTAACTGTCAACGACACCGAGGCACCAACCATCACTTGCCCTGCCAACGTCGTGGTCAGCAATGATCCCGGCCAATGCGCAGCGATTGTGACTTATTCGGTCACCTTCAATGACAACTGTGCGGGAGCCAACTTGGCGCAAACCGCTGGTTTCGCGAGCGGATCGAGTTTCCCAGCTGGCACGACAAGCAATGCATTCGTAGTCACCGACGGTTCGGGCAACACTGCAACTTGCTCCTTCACGGTGACCGTCAACGACACGGAGGCACCAACCATCACTTGCCCTGCAAACGTGGTCGTCAGCAACGACCCCGGTCAATGCGCTGCGATCGTGACCTATTCGGTCACCTTCAATGACAATTGTGCTGGAGCGAACTTGGCGCAGACCGCTGGTTTGGCTAGCGGATCGAGCTTCCCGGCTGGCACGACTTCGAATAGCTTCACCGTCACCGACGGTTCTGGCAATACTGCAACTTGCTCCTTCACCGTGACCGTCAACGACACGGAGGCACCAACGATCACTTGCCCCGCCAACGTCGTGGTCAGCAACGACCCCGGCCAATGCGCTGCGATCGTGACTTATTCGGTCAGCTTCAATGACAACTGTGCGGGAGCCAACTTGGCGCAAACGGCTGGTTTGGCGAGCGGTTCGAGCTTCCCTTCGGGAACAACTTCGAATAGCTTCACCGTCACGGATGGCTCCAGCAACACCGCAGCTTGTTCCTTCACCGTGACCGTCAACGACACGGAGGTACCAACCATCACATGCCCTGCAAACGTGGTCGTCAGCAACGATCCCGGCCAATGCGCGGCGATGGTGACTTATTCTGTGACCTTCAATGACAACTGTGCTGGCGCGAACTTGGCGCAAACGTCTGGTTTGGCGAGCGGATCGAGCTTCCCAACGGGCGTGACTTCGAATAGCTTCACCGTCACCGACGGTTCCGGCAACACTGCAACTTGTTCCTTCACGGTGACCGTCAACGACACCGAAATCCCAACGATCACTTGCCCTGCCAACGTGGTGGTCAGCAACGATCCCGGCCAATGCGCGGCGATGGTGACTTATTCGGTGAGCTTCAATGACAATTGTGCGGGAGCCAACTTGGCGCAGACGGCTGGTTTGGCGAGCGGATCGAGCTTCCCTTCGGGAACAACTTCGAATAGCTTTACCGTCACCGACGGCTCCGGCAACACTGCAGCTTGTTCCTTCACCGTGACTGTCAACGACACGGAGGCACCAACGATCACTTGCCCCGCCAACGTGGTCGTCAGCAACGACCCCGGCCAATGCGCAGCGATCGTGACTTATTCGGTGACCTTCAATGACAACTGTGCTGGAGCAAACTTGGCGCAAACTGCTGGTTTGGTGAGCGGATCGAGCTTCCCTTCGGGAACAACTTCGAATAGCTTTACCGTCACTGACGGTTCCGGCAATACTGCAACATGTTCCTTCACGGTCACCATCAACGACACCGAAATTCCAACCATCACTTGCCCTGCCAACGTGGTCGTCAGCAACGACCCCGGCCAATGTGCGGCGATTGTGACTTATTCGGTCAGCTTCAATGACAATTGTGCTGGTGCGAACTTGGCGCAAACGGCTGGTTTGGCGAGCGGTTCGAGCTTCCCTTCGGGCGTGACTTCGAATAGCTTCACCGTCACCGACGGCTCGGGCAATACCGCAGCTTGTTCCTTCACAGTGACCGTCAACGACACGGAAATTCCAACGATCACTTGCCCCGCCAACGTGGTCGTCAGCAACGATCCCGGCCAATGTGCGGCGATTGTGACTTATTCGGTGACCTTCAATGACAACTGTGCTGGAGCCAACTTGGCGCAAACGGCTGGTTTGGCGAGCGGATCGAGCTTCGCAGCTGGCACGACAAGCAATGCATTCGTAGTGACCGACGGTTCCGGCAATACCGCAACTTGTTCCTTCACGGTGACCGTCAACGACACCGGAAATCCAACCATCACTTGCCCTGCCAACGTGGTCGTCAGCAACGACCCTGGCCAATGTGCGGCGATCGTGACTTATTCGGTCAGCTTCAATGACAACTGTTCTGGCGCGAACTTGACGCAAACAGCTGGTTTGGCGAGCGGATCGAGCTTCCTTCGGGCACGACTTCGAATAGCTTCACCGTCACCGACGGCTCGGGGAACACTGCAGCTTGTTCCTTCACGGTAACTGTCAACGACACGGAAATCCCAACAATCACTTGCCCCGCCAACGTGGTCGTCAGCAATGATCCCGGCCAATGCGCGGCGATTGTGACTTATTCGGTCAGCTTCAATGACAACTGTGCGGGTGCGAACTTGGCGCAAACGGCTGGTTTGGCAAGCGGATCGAGCTTCCCTTCAGGCACGACTTCGAATAGCTTCACCGTCACCGACGGTTCCGGCAACACTGCAACTTGTTCCTTCACGGTGACCGTCAACGACACGGAGGGCCCCGTTTTGGTTTGCCAAAATATTCAGGTCGCACCTTCGCCTGGACCACTTGTTGTGACACCCGCGCAGGTCATCGTTTCTGCGTCAGACAATTGCGGAATTTCCACAAATGTCCTGACTCCGAATTCGTTCACCTGTGCCCAAGCTGGCCAGACAATTACTGTGGATTTGGCGGTAACTGACGTAAATGGCAATGTCAGTCACTGTACACCGACCGTCGAAGTTCTCGGAACGGGTTGCAATCAGCCGCCGGTCGCAATTTGCCAAAACGTAACGGTAAATGCTGATGTCAATTGCGAAAGGGGTGTTGTGCCTCAAGCATTCGACAATGGCTCTTTTGACCCCAATGGAGACCCGTTGACATTTACCACCAACCCTGCCGGCCCATTCATCGTGGGAGTTACCAACGTCGTGTTGACCGTAAGCGATGGTGCTTTGACCTCGACATGCAGTGCAACGGTTACCGTCTTGGATATCACCCCGCCAACCATTCGTTGTCCGCTGAACGTCAGTGTTTCCAATGATCCCGGAATTTGTGGCGCAATCGTGGGCTACACGGCTGTTACTGGAACCGATGATTGCTCAGGAATCACCATCGTGCAGACATCTGGATTGGTAAGTGGTGGTACTTTCCCAATTGGAACGACCCTTAACGGGTTTACAGCTACGGATGGCGCAGGTAATAGTGCGGTTTGCAGCTTTGAAGTAACGGTATTGGATACCGAGAATCCGATATTGACTTGCCCAGGAAACCTAATCGAAACAGTAGATTCAGGCATTTGTGCTGCCGTCATCAATTACAATGTCGTGCTGAATGACAACTGTCCTGGAGCGACGCTTCTCCAGATTTCGGGTCAGCCAAGTGGTGCAACGATCCCGTTGGGTACGGTGATCAATGAATTCAGGGCTGTCGATGGTGCCGGAAACACCAGCAGTTGTGTGTTCAGCGTTGAGGTCGTGGATCTTACGCCTCCGGTTGCAGTTTGCCAAAACATCACTGTGAGCAATGGTATCAACGGTAACTTCACGATCACGCCGAGCATGATCAACAATGGAAGCAGCGACGGTTGCGGAATTGACTCCATCTTTGCCAGTCAAACTGCATTCACTTGCTCCAACAATGGCGGAAATGTTGTTGTGCTCACAGTGACCGATATCTATGGCAATACCTCCACTTGTTCTTCCATCGTGACGATCTTGGGCATTACACCACCGGTAATTACGCCTTCTGGTCCTACGGTGTTCTGCTCTGGAGGGAGCGTGATTTTGAACGGCGGTGCTGGCTATAATTCCTATATGTGGTCCAACAGTGCCACCACACAGAGCATCACGGTCACGACGAGCGGCTACTATGGACTTGCGGTGGTAAATAACAATGGTTGCATCGCACTTGCGGTTCCTGTGGCTGTGACGGTGAATCCTTCTCCAACTCCGGTCATTACTGCTTCTGGGCCGACGACATTCTGTGTTGGCGGAAGTGTAACCTTGGATGCAGGTGCAGGCTTTGCCTCCTACAATTGGTCCAACGGCGCCACAACGCGCACCATCCTTGTCAATGCTACCGGCAATTATACTGTGACGGTAACCAACGGTCCAGGCTGTCCAGGAATTGCAAGCCGGACAGTAACGGTGAATCCGCTGCCGACGGTCAATATCACCGCCAACAACAACGGAATCATTTGTTTCGGCAATGCCGTGACTTTGACTGCAACGGCTGGTTTGTCGACATACGCTTGGTCTGGCGGTGGCACTGCATTTACCAAGGTAGTAACGACCCCGGGTACCTACACTGTTACAGTGACCAACGCTTTCGGTTGCGCGAATACAGCAAGCTTTGTGGTCACAGCGGTGAATGCTTGCCAGGTTCCTACGGGCGAATTTGCAGATAACATCACTTCCAATGGTGCCACGTTGAATTGGACTGCCGTGCCATGCGCGACTTCTTACCGCGTTCAATGGAGGCGAGTGGGCACCAACCCTTATACATCACGCAACGTTTCGACCAATTCGACGGTGATCACGGGTCTGTTGCCCAATACAACCTACGAATGGCACGTGCGCACGACCTGTACGGGTGGTGGCGGCACCACTGCATATTCAGCGTTGTTCCAGTTCACGACACTTGGCCCACAAGCCAAGGGTGAGATTGGAGCCGAAGCCGAGGCCGCAGCAGGGCCGGATCCAATGCTTTATCCAAACCCCAACAGCGGTAAGTTTACCCTTGAGTACTTTGCCGAAGTTGAGGCCCATGTCCAGATTTGTGTCTATGATATGTTTGGGAAGCTTGTACGCTGCGAAACCAAATTGGCCTCCGAGTCGGAAAACACTTGGGAAATGCAATTTGACAATCTCTCCAAAGGCATGTACATGCTCAAGGTGGAGGGCGTCGAACAAGGCCTTGTGGAAACGCAGAGCGTCAGGTTCATTGTGCAGTAAGTTTGCGATTTAACGAAGGGGGCGCTATCACATTGGCTGTGGTTAGCGCCCCCTTCGTTTTTTGCTGCGCTATCACATTGGCTGTGGTTAGCGCCCCCTTCCTACTTCAGTCGATTATCGTTTTTCAGCAAGCCATACAACATGGTGGCTGCCTTTGTGGCCTTGCGTACGGACCTTCTCAACGGTGACTTTGAAACCGCATTTTTCGAGGCGATTGGTGAATTGTGGTTCGTTGGTGACGGACCAAACGGCAAAAATGCCCTTGGGCTTGAGCGCATTACGCGCGGCTGTGAGCCCGTGAAAGGAGTAGAGCCAATTGTTATTCGAAGTGGTAATGGCCTGTGGGCCATTGTCGACATCCAGCAAAATGGCATCGTACGTTGCTTCTCCTGCACGGATGAGCTTGCCTACATCGCCAATTTCCACCTTTACACGTTTGTCCTTGAGTGGATGTCCTGCCAATTCGCCTAAAACGCCACGGTTCCATTCGACAACCGCAGGCACAAGTTCGCCGAGCGTGATTTTCGCATTGGGAAGGAGGTGCGTCAGGGCTGAAGCAAGCGTAAATCCCATGCCCATACCGCCAATCAGGACATTCGGATCCTTGCGGCGTGCGATCACTGTGCAAGCCATTTCAGCAAGTGCTTCCTCTGAGCCATGCACGTAGCTGTTCATGAGCTCCATTTCACGGTCGCCGGAAATCCAAATGGAAAACTGTTTCCCCGTTTGGATGAGTTTCAATTTGTTCTTCGAATTTGGAATGTCGGCAGTTTCTAGGAGGATGTGTGGGAGCATCTAATTGAGTGAAAAGTGAAAAGTTATCAGTGAAAAGTGAAAAGCGCCATTTTGGTGCAAGTTCTGGCTATTCTTGGGTTTTTCTTTCGAAATTTTAGGAACCCATCAATTTACCCGCGCAATCAACGGGCATTCTTGCTGCCATTTGGCATTTTGAGCTTGTACCTTTTATTTACTTCCCCGTCATCTGCCACTTCAAAAATTCAATGAGCAAATTCCTCACCTCCAGATATTTGGAAAATTTCATTTCCTCAAAGGTATCGTTGACATCATGGTAATGAGGTGGGCCACCCATGGTGAAGATAAACATTCCTTTGACACCGTTTTTCACGAACCAATAGTGGTCGCTGTTGGGTGCATTCGGGCGTCCTTTGACGATCGGGACAGCATTCATCCGCGTATTCAAGGCCTGCAATTGGGCAAAATCAGTCGGATAATCCAAGCCACATACGGCCATGATGCCTTCGTCGCCATTGGCCATCAGGTCCAGGTTCAGGATAAATTTGGTATTGGCGAGTGGAAAAAGCGGATTCTTCTCCACGTATTGCCGCGAGCCGACGAGTCCCGCCTCTTCGCCCGTAAACGCGATGAACAGCATCGTAAAAGCGGGTTTGTTTTGCGGTAGACTGAAATGCTCGGCCATACTCAGCAACATCGAAGTTCCCGAAGCATTGTCGTTGCCACCATAAAAAATCGCCTCGCCTTGGGTGCCGAGGTGGTCATAGTGGGCGCTAACAATGATGATCGAATCGGGGAACGTGGTTCCACGGACCATCGCAGCGACATTTTGGCTTTGGGTGGTTTTGAAGCCTGTATTGATGGTCATGCTGCACTTTTTGACCTTCTTTTTGGGTAAACGATCCGCCAAAACTTCCACGACTGGCAGATCAATTGGCATTTGGCTGAGGCTTGCGGTGAGTTTCTTCTTGAGAATGACGACCGCAGACACCTTCATCTTATGTGCGAAGTCCAGTTTGGCATCATCAGAGGCAAATTGGCTGTATTTTTTCTTGAGTTCGGGGTCTTTTTCGATGTTTTCAGGTAGGCCGCTACGGAAAAGGATGGCCGAACCCTTTGAGGCTTGTGTTGAATTGCTCTGGCAAGCCATAGCCGATGTCCTTTATTTTGAGATTTTCGAGTTTACAGCGTGTACTTGCCTCATGCACGATGTAATCCTGCCCGATTTTCATGGTTTTTCCGTCGATGACGAGGGCTTGTTCTCCTTCGATCAGGTTGATCGACACACGTACCGGCTGAAAATAGGGTTTCGAAGGATCGGCAGGGGAGAGCGGCGGATACAGACCGAAACTTTGAAAGTGGGCAGCAATGTAGTCCGCTGCCATGCGATGGCCCTCTTTTTGGTAGCCACGGCCAAACATCGCTGGCGAAGCCAGATCCTTCGCAAAGACTTTGGCCCGGGTCAAAACACTGTCCTGAGCAGGCAATGCGATTGCGAAGGTGAGCGCGAGCGCGACAAGTAGGGGACGGATCAAGTGCCGCATTTTTGGCTGATTTTTGATGGCGGAAGTGATCATTCGAAATTTAAAAGTATTAATATCTTTCAAAACTCGGTTACGTAACATGGGGTTTTCGCTTTTTTTGTTAATATTACCTTCGTTCGGCTAAAATTAACTCAAAAATCACGTTTGTACGCGATGGAAGTAAAGCGACTCTTCGACATTTTCCCTTATCAACAGGAAAAATTCCCTCAAACTGCTGCGTTGGCGGGCAAAGCCAATGGCATTTGGGAAACCTATTCGACTGCACAAGTCATTGAAATCACGGATAGCATTGCCTTGGGGCTGCTTGCTTTGGGCCTCAAAAAGGGGGATGCAATCGGTTTGATTTCAGAAAATTCGGTGGAATGGGCGTTTGCCGACCACGGAATTCAGAAAATGGGCGGCATTGTCATTCCGTTGTATCCGACCTCGAGCAAGGAGGATTTGGCTTATATCTTGAATCACTGCGAGGCTAAGCTCTGTTTCTGCCAAAGCGAGGAGCTCCACGACAAGATCAAGAGCTGCCAACCTGAGGTTCCGAGTTTGCAACACCTCTATACCTTCCGCGAGGTCAAAGGCGCAAAAAATTACAAGGAGATCAAGGAAAATGTAAGCCCTGAAGGTCGTGCGCAGTTGGCTGCCATTCAGGATACCATCAAGGCGATGGATTTGGCGACCATCATTTACACCTCCGGGACGACTGGCAAGCCCAAGGGCGTCATGCTCTCCCACAACAACATCGTCGCGAATATTTTCTCTTCGATCGAGCGCCTCCCCGTGGGCAAGGGAGATGTGGCGCTGAGCTTTTTGCCCCTGAGTCACATTTTTGAGCGGATGATCAACTACATGTATTTCTCGGTGGGCATCTCGACCTACTATGCAGAGAGCATGGACAAAATCGGCGACAACTTGAAAGAAGTGCGTCCGATGGTGTTTACAGCCGTTCCGCGATTGCTGGAGAAGGTCTTTGACCGTGTCATGGCAGGCGGCAATGCCAATAAAGGCTTCAAGAAAAAAATCTTCCTCTGGGCAACCAAGCTCGCTGAAAAGTGGGAACCGGATGGAAAAGGCGGTTTTGTTTACGGGATGAAGATGAAGATCGCCGACAAGATGGTCTTCTCCAAGATCCGGAAAAAGGCAGGATTGGATCGCGTGTTGGCAGTCGCTTCCGGGTCTGCTGCCTTGCAGGTGCGCCTTTTTCACTTCTACAATGGCATTGGTGTGCCCTTGACCGAGGGTTATGGCTTGACCGAAACGTCGCCGGTAATTTCCGTCGGTGGCTTTGGTCCCGGCGAAATGAAAATCGGCTACGTGGGTACGGTCATCAACGGTGGTACGGTCAAGATTGCCGAAGACGGCGAAATTCTGTACAAAGGTCCGAACGTGATGATGGGCTACTACAAGGAGCCTGAAATGACGGCCGAGGTGATGGACAAAGAAGGTTGGTTCCATACCGGTGATATCGGAGAGGTTGATGCACAAGGATTCATCCGCATCACCGACCGCAAGAAGGAAATGTGGAAGACCAGTGGCGGCAAGTACATTGCACCGCAAGTGATTGAAAATAAGCTCAAAGAATCCCCGTTCATCGAGCAGGTTGTCATTGTCGGCGAGGGCAAAAATTTCCCGGGCGCTTTGATCGTTCCCAACTTCGAAAATCTGTATTCGTGGATGAAAGAAGAAGGAATGAACTTCAACAAGGATATGCCGGCCGCGGTGGTGAGCATGGACAAGGTGAAGGCCAAAATCGCTTCTGAAGTGGCAGTTTTGAACCAAGGATTCGGCAAATGGGAAATGATCAAGCAATTTGAATTGTTGCCTACCGAGCTCAGCATCGCCGGCGGCGAATTGACCCCCAAATTGTCAATCAAGCGGAAGGTGGTTTACACGAAGTATGCCACTGAAATCGAGAAAATCTATGCTGGGAAATCTGGCGGCGGTGAGTAATTGAGAATGGAGAATTGAAAATTGAAAATGGAGAATCCTCATTGGGGTTCTCCATTTTCGTTTTTAGGGGATGTTGAGGCGTAACCGAGGCTGAGAAAAATTCATTTGCGATCTATCCGGGGATAGTTCCTCCATTCTCAGGCGAGCTGCCCATATTCTCAAGCACCTTCGGTGGAAGTCGGGTCTTCCGGGAAGTTGCTGCCTTCTTGAGTTGGCACTTGGGTGGATAATTCTTCCGATGGGGGCTGTATTGCCTTAGGCTCTAGTTCTGCCTGCGCCATCGTCGGATTGGCAACCTCCGGGGCAATCGACTGATAATTTTTCCAGTTGGCGACTTCTTTTGAAAGCAGATTTTCAATCGTCTGCACGAAAATGTCGAAGCGGTTGGCAGCCGCGTAAGCGCCTGTGCGCGTGAGGAACATGTAGCGCTCATGGCGCAGCAATTCGGCGGTGGTGCGGTATTCAACCCAATTGTCACGGTATTTCATCAACGCAAGGAATCCCGAAATCCCGGCAATCGCGACCCCCATGAAGCTCACGCAATGCTTGACCCAAGGCGTTGCTGTCGTCATAAAATTGGAAACAAACGGAATCGATACCGACAATAGAATTGCAACGGCCTCCAGTCGGATGTACCATTGCTTATTCAATTTCGCTTTGTCCGAGTACCAATCGAGTTGGGAATCAACACGTTGTTTGAGATATTCTTCTTCTTTCATAAAAAGCAGCGATTAATTTTTGGGGCCATTCGCTTGCGGAGCTCCGCTATTCGCGACCATTGGCATCATGTGACCTAAAATAGCGGATAAGAGGCAATTATCCTAGGTGCCTGAATCTCAACTTAGCTTTCTCCCGCTGAATCCTGCCTCGATTTTCGGTTTTCGGATCGTTGAAAATCCAATCAAACAGGAGAGAAATATTCCCCAACGAGAAATTCTGCATCTTTGTCGTTATGTCTACTGAACGCACAATACAACCTGAGGGTACAGGGTTGAGAACCTATCTCGGGAGGGTCTGGGCTTACCGCAGATTGATTGGCGTGTTTGCTTGGCGAGATATCCGTGCCCAGTATGCGCAAACCCTTTTGGGGGTGTTTTGGGCAGTGATCAAGCCTTTAATGGCCTTGGCCATTTTTACAATATTCTTCGGTGTGCTTGTACCCTTGGACAGCAAAATCAAGGTCGAATATCCCCTTTTTGCTTTCTCCGGCATGGTGGCTTGGTACTTTTTTACGTACCTCATCACCAATGTCGGAACGTCCGTGGTCAATGCGCAGCAGCTCATCTCACGGGTATATTTTCCAAAACTCATCCTTCCACTCGCCAAAACATTTGCTGGAATGGCTGATTTTTGCATCTCGATGGTGTTGATGGTGATTTTGATGATGATTTGGGGGCACGTTCCCGGCTGGGAGATCGCATTTTTTCCGTTGATTTTGGGGTTGAATATTCTGGTGGGTCTCGGAATGGGACTTTGGTTGAGCGCCCTCACGAGTCGCTACCGCGACTTCCACCATTTATTGCCTTATTTGGTGAATTTTGCGATTTGGCTCACCCCGGTTTTCTATCCGACCACGATCATACCGGAAAAGTATCAAGCCTTTTTGTATGCCAATCCGATGGCGGGTGTCATCGCGGGATTCAGGTGGACCTTGCTCGGGGATGATGTGCCCGACGCGCGATACCTGTACGGCATGATTCCAATGGTTTTGATCTTTTTTGTCGGCGTCGTGTTTTTTTACCGCGTAGAGCGATTGATGGTCGACAAGGTGTGATTGCCTTGGTTTTCCTTCATTCTCAAGCGTCCAAACGCCGCAATTCCCATTCTAGTGCCGGCCGCAAAGCATAGTCCTGTTGCCCCTGATTCCATTGTTTGCCAACCTCCCAAGGCGTGATTTCGACGGTAAACCGCTGGACACAAGGAAGTTCCAGAAGCAATTTTTCCAGGTCGCCAAAGTAAAGGTCCACATAGAATGTTCCGGTATAGAAGAGATTTCCCGGCACGGTGACTTTGGTTTCATATTCACCTGCCTCCATCGGTTGAAATTCGAAGTCTTCACGGTAAATCCGGCAATCACTCATCAATACATTTTCCAAGTTGTTGATGTTGAGCAAAATTTCCAGTTTGGTGAAGTCCGTCTTTTTGCGGTACCGGATTTTGATTTCGACGGCATCGGCCATATAAATCGGCGAATCGACTGCTTTACCTCCCGCGCCAATGGTCATAGACAAAAAGGCTACATTTTCATGCTCCAATACCCGCGAGGTGAGTTCCTGATCGGGGTTGTCGGGACTGCGGTAAAAGAAAACCATGTCGTCGAGGTACTGTTGCATGTATTCGTCGACGATATCCTTGGTTGGACCAAACGCCCGGATTTTCCCCGCCTCGATGAGCATGCACTTGTTGCAGAGGTTGCGGATGCTCGGCAGTTCATGGCTCACGATCAAAACGGTTGTTCCCGACCTGGCAATTTGCTTGATTTTCTGTGCACTACGCAATCTGAATTCAACGTCGCCAACGGACAATACTTCGTCCAGCAGCAAAATATCTGATTGACTGTGGAATGCTACAGAAAAGGCCAAGCGCATATACATCCCGCTGCTGTAGTGCTTGACGGGCATGTCAATAAAACGCTCAACGCCGCTGAAGGCGACGATTTCGTCAAACCGCTCCCTGATCTGTTGGCGGTCCATTCCGTTGATGGCCGCGCTCATGTAGACGTTTTGCCGTCCGCTGAGGTCAGGATGGAATCCCGTCCCCACATCCAAGATGGAAGTCACCGTGCCACGAAAGGTCACCTTGCCAGTCGTGGGTGGGGTAACTTCAGACAGGATTCTTAACAAGGTACTTTTGCCAGCACCGTTTCTACCCACAATGCCAAGCACATCTCCTTTTTCGAGCTCAAAAGAGATGTCTTGAAGTGCCGAAAACGATGGGGCTATCGACTTGTCGATTGCTGAAAAGCTGCTTCAAACCTTGCCAAAAATCCTGCAAAATCGAGCCTTGACCTTGCTGACTAATGGTATATTGCTTCGAGAGCCCTTCGACGACGAGTATGGGGAGATCCATACCGCAAGTTAAGCAATCGGCGGAATCTGTCTGAGGCATTTCGTGCGCGGATAACTTCTCTGCAGGCTTGACGGTCAAATAATCTCCAACCGGGTTGCAGCAACAAGAAATCTTTAAATTTTCTGCACCTTTTGGACCATTTTGAACGGAAATGAGGGGAAAAAGGAAAATGAGCCGATTCCAAGCCCGCCTGCAACCAACATTTTGGACCCCTTGCCGTACTATGCCCTGCATCCACAAAATATGGTGCTGATGTGGATGGCTGCGAGGGTGGATTCCATCCTTTTATTTTCCCCTCAAATTGCGTTGTTTTGCACCTTCATTGGATACCTTTTAACCCTTTCATTGATTAGAAAAATGAATTCACTTGGTAGGCACATTTTGGTCGAGTACTACGAATGCAATCCTGACATTCTCAACGATGTCATGTTGATTGAAAACAGCATGGTGGGCGCGGCAAAGCACGCTGAGGCGACTGTGATCAATGCGACTTTTCACCACTTTTCACCGTTTGGTGTTTCCGGTGTAGTCGTGATCCAGGAAAGCCACCTTGCAATTCACACTTGGCCCGAATATGGCTACGCTGCTGTGGACGTGTTTACTTGTGGTGACGCAGTCGATCCTTGGGATTGCTACAAATTCCTCAAAGAAGCCTTCCAAGCCAAGCATGCTTCGGCGATGGAAATGCAACGGGGTCAAGAAGGTCTGCTCAACAAAAGCACCTTCGATGTGGACAGCTTTGTCGCTGACCGCGGTGTGCCAGCCTCTGTGAAAAACGTGCGCAACGTTTGGTTTACCGAGCGCAACGAAACCGCAGCTTTCTCCCTCCGCCACAAGGGTGACCGCCTCTTTGCAGGTCAAAGCGACTTCCAAAAGGTCGAAATCTTCGATACCTACGCCTACGGTCGCCTCTTGACCCTCGATGGCATGGTCATGACGACCGAAAAAGACGAGTATGTCTACCACGAGATGATCAGCCACGTGGCCATGCAATCGCACCCCAACCCCAAGCGTGTCTTGGTGATCGGCGGTGGTGATGGCGGCGTCGCCCGCGAAATGCTCCGCTACCCGGGTGTCGAAGAAGTCGTGATGGTCGAAATCGACGGCATGGTCATCGACGCCTCCAAAGAATTTTTGCCGGAAATCGCGGCTGAGTTTGGCAATCCACGCCTGACCCTGCACGTCGCCGACGGCATCGAATACGTCAACAATTGCCCTGACGGTGCATTTGACGTCGCCATCATCGACTCGACCGACCCTGTCGGTCCTGCTGAAGGCCTCTTCACCGACAAATTCTACCGCGGCGTGCACCGCATCCTCAAGGACGACGGCCTCATGGTGACGCAAAGCGAAAGCCCACGCTTCAACACCGCTGTCTTCCGCGAAATTTTTGACTGCTACCGTGGTATCTACGGTCAGGACAAGGTTTCTTGCTATTTGGCCTATATCCCGACCTATCCGAGCGGTATGTGGAGCTTCAGTTTCTCCTCCAAAGGCAACTATTCTCCGCTCAACGGATTTGATGCTGCCAAGGCGGATGCTTTTGCAACACAGCACAAGCTCAAATACTACAACGGTGACATTCACCGTGCAGCCTTTGCGCTTCCCGGTTTCGTGAAAGACCTGCTCCACGGCCCTGTGATCGATGAGCAAAAAGGATAAAATTGCCGGCTTCAACGCCAATGGTGCCGGAGACACTTCCGGCAAACTCTTCGGCCTGCCGTTTACGGTAGACGAAGCTGATGTCGTGGTCTTGCCTGTGCCCTGGGACGTCACTGTCTCTTATGGGGCAGGAACCGCGGATGGTCCCAAAGCAATCTTGGAGGCCTCCCCGCAACTTGACCTCTTCGACGAAGATCTTGGAAACATCTGGCAGCATGGCATCGCCATGCTGCCAATTTCCGAGAGCCTGCGCAGCAAAAGTCAGCACCTGCGCGAAATGGCCGAGCCGATCATCCTCATGCAGGAGGAAGGCAAGGACCCCAATGAAGATCCGGTTTCTGCGCAAATCTTGGCCGAGATCAATGTCGCCTGTGCGGAAATGAACGACTGGGTCGAGCATGCTGCCGGCGCGTTGTTGGAGCAGAACAAGAAGGTTGCGCTGCTGGGCGGTGACCATAGTACCCCGCTGGGGTTCATGCGTGCGCTCTCCAAAAAGCATGGTGAATTCGGCATTTTACAAATTGACGCGCACATGGATCTGCGGGACGCCTACGAAGGCTTCAAGCATTCCCATGCGAGCATCATGTACAACGCGCTCGCGATCGAGAATGTCACGCGCTTGGTGCAAGTGGGCATCCGCGACATGTGTGAAGCCGAAATCAACTTGGCAAAAGGTTCTGAGGGCAGGGTCAAGGTGTTTACCGATCGCGCCTTGCAGAAGGCCGCCTTTGCCAATCAATCATGGGCGGAAACTTGCAGGGAAATCATTGCCTATTTGCCCGGAAAGGTCTACTTCAGCTTTGACATTGACGGATTGGAGCCATGGCTCTGTCCCAATACCGGCACACCCGTCGGCGGTGGGCTCGGTTACGAGCAGACGATGTTTCTGCTCGATCAGGTACGGCTCAGTGGCAGGGAAATCATTGGCATCGACCTCGTCGAGGTTAATGCCGGTCGCGATGGTTCCCAATGGGATGGCAGTGTCGGCGCGCGAATCCTTTACCGCATGTGCGGAATGATGGCTTATCGCCCTGCATTGTCGGAGTGGGAGTGATTGTGGGTTGGGTTTAAATGAAAGGGGCGCTAACATCGGATGATCGTAGCGCCCCTTTCGTTTTCTGTTTTTATGCGGCAGAGTCTTCCTCGTACCATTCATACCTAGCCATCCCGATATTGGGAGGGAGGTAATTCAAGACCATTTCAAATACTTGTTTGGCGTTTCCTTTGCCGAGGATGCGGCGTGGCTGCGCGTCATCCTCGTCGTCAACGATGCCCATGTTTACATGTACTTCGAAGTCAAAGTCATCGGTGATCCGCACAAAAGGCAACATCGAACTGCTGTCCTTTGGTGGAATGCGATTGCTGAATGCAAAGTCTCTCAAGCGCGTAAAAGACATGAGATTCCGCGTGCGTTCATCGCTTGCAAAAAGCTCAATGAGCTTTCCAAAGCGACGGTCACCGCGTTTCATGAGATTCTTCCAATACCAGTCCAAAAAGGAGGCTTCGCCTTCTTCAATTTTTTTGCGGCTTTCGGGAAACTGAATGCCAGGAACCCGACGCTCAATTTCTTCGCTGTTCAAACGTAATTCAAGCCAAAAGTGGATCAGGATCGCGCGTACACGTTCGTCACGAATGTCGTCGACACCTAGCCACTTCATGCCGTTTTCCCAGAAATCGAGGTAGCGACCAAACACTTGGCAGTGTCGGTTGCGGAATGAGATTGTTCGGTCATGCACCCTCACTTCGGAACCGATCGCTTCTAATTCGCGATTCAGCGCCGAAAAGGGAGAAACCGAAGTTCTCTTGAGGTTGAACAGTCTCGCCAACATTACTAAACTAGGGGTACGGCAATCGGCCGGATCAGTTTTTGATAAAAAGTTACCGAGGAATGGATCCAACTTTTCCATCCCAGTCCCCAACAAGTGTACAGTCCCAACAGCAAAGTAGGAAAATTTCTAGCACATTGACAATTCGGAGAAAAAACTTTGTTTGATCCAAATATTGCCCAAAAAGCACCTTACAAACGCTAGGAGGACTTTTTTGGTTGATATATTTCCATGAAAATCAGCGAGATAGCAATTGTGGCGATGGCAAGCATTCCCCCAAATTCCCAACGAGCCAAGCGCTCATCTTTTTTTACTGCAACCCAATGGTCGCGGTGAGTTTCAATCAGTTTTTCCTTGATTAAACCAAAATCGGGAGAAATGACCCAGTCATGTCGCTCATCCTCGGCAGTCTTCAGGGTTTCATTCACCTGAAGATCAATGCGATGAAAATGAATCCATGCCGATCCAAGCCCGATCAAAAGGCAAATGCTCAGCAGGAGAAGTCTTATTTTTCGTTGCATGGGACCGAAGCTACCCTGCTCGATACGGAATTCAGGTGCCCGCGGTTGTTAACCGCTGCGATTACTTCAATGGTTCGATCGGTGAAAAGTCACCCATGAAATACTTGTTCTTTCCCGCCTCTACAATGGTGATCGCCTGCACAAAGTGCAATTCCCCTTGTTGAATGTGCATTTTCCCGAGCAGCATTTTGTAGCCGGTAGCAATCTCGACCGGGTTACGGGAAGGTTCGAATTTTTCAAACGAGGCTTTTGACCATTCGATCGGGGATGTTTTCAGAATCGTTTGCAGGCTGTCTTGGACCATTTTCTTGTAGCCGTTTGCGCCCATTTTGGAAAGGGATTCCCGTTTGGCAGAGGCAGGAACCTTCACCTTGCTCATCATGTCTTTCAAGTCGGCATAACCGACAGCGAGGTCGCAAAAAGCATCAAGATCTTGGGCTTTGTAGGCCTTTACGACGCCTGTACATAGAGCCTGAGGGGATTGTTGGCACATTTCCCGCTCGGCTTTGGAAAGCGCGTGGCAGCCTGTGCCAGCAAGAAGAATGCTTAAACCAGACAGAAAATAGAATAATGCGCGTGGGAGCGATTCCCAAGAAGTTTTCACGTATGCTTTCATTTCTTGGGCAATTTAATCGAATTCCCCCCATTCCTCAAGCAAATGACATTTTTGGGTATGTGATCATCTCGCAATTGCGGTTGTGGCAAACCATTGTATGGCGGACGCAGGCTTCCTTCAACATCGATTGAAATATCCTTGAAAATAAATTGCAGGTCGGTTGTAATAAGATTCGCTGAAACACTACTAATAGGGTGAATGTTGAACTATTTTTGGGCCGAAATCAGAAATGCGAAATGCCACAACCCCTCGTTCAGTTTGAACACGTTGCCAAAAAGTACAAATCCTTCCAAGCGTTGGAGGATGTGACTTTTTCGGTGAATGAAGGCGAAATCTTTGGCTACATCGGCCCCAATGGGGCTGGGAAGACCACCACATTGAAGCTGCTTGTCGGCCTGTTGATGCAGTTTGAAGGCGCAATTCACGTCGGCGACTTGACGCTGCCGCGTGACCTTCAGAAACTCCATAAACTTGTGGGCTACCTGCCGCAGGATCCGGAGTATCAGCCTTGGCGCACCGTCGATCATGCCTTGATGACCTTCGGGAGACTCAGTGGTGTCTCCGTCAATGACCTCAAAATCAGAATTCCAGCGCTCTTGGAGCGGTTTGAGTTGGGCGATGTGCGGCACAAAAAGATCAAAAAGCTCTCGGGCGGCATGAAACAGAAGGTCGGCTTTGTGCAGGCGATGTTGCACAAGCCCAAATTGCTTGTGCTCGACGAACCGCTCAACGGCCTTGATCCGGAAAGTCGCATTCGCCTGCGTGAGCAAATCCTCGCGATGCGCGCGGAAGGCACCACCGTGATCTTCTCCTCACACATCCTGGACGACGTGCAAAACGTCGCCGACCGCATCGGCATCATCAAAAAGGGCCGGATGCTCAAAGCCGGCAACATGGCGGAATTGGTAGCGCATTTTGGCATCAACAAAGAGGTGCACCTTGACTATTCGCAGTTGCCTGATTCCACTGGATTTCTCGGCAGCTTGCCATTTGTGAAGGCCGTCAAGCAACGCAGCAGCAGCTATTGGATCCTCGAAATGGACAATGAGGCCAATTTGGACGCGAGCATCCATCAGGCTGTCGCCCAATCCCTTTCACAAAACGGACGTATTCGCAGGGTGACCGAGCAGGCTCCGACGCTCGATGAGTTGTACAAGCGATTCACCGAATCCGGTTCTGCTGAAACTACACCCATCATTCCAGCCAGCGAATCGCCTTCCTCCTCCAATTCTGCCACGCCTTCCACCACCATCAACCTCGAAAAATGAGCACTGCAACCACAACCTCCGGTTCGAGCATGCCCAAGAGCATGACTTGGCTCCTGTTTCTCGATGAATTGAAAGGATTCGCCAAATCCTCGATCATGTTGGCCATGTGGGTCGGAATGCCGCTCATGGGCATTGGACTCTATTATTTGCTGCCAAGCGGCCTGCCCCTGCAAACGCTCTCCGACGAAAAATTCGTCATTCCGGCATCGGCATTTCTGTCGGTGACCCTTTCGAGTATCGCAGGGCTCTTGGCAGCCACGTTGGTGAGCATCGAAATCGTGAATGAAAAGAACAAAAAAGTCTACGACCTTTTCCTCATCCGGCCCATCAATCGCGGCAGTTTCATGTGGGCAAAGTTTTTTGCCGTGAGTTTCTGCGTTTCCGTTGCCGTCGTTTTTGCACTGCTCGGGGGATTGCTGCTGGACTTGATCCGCGGTGTCGAACTTAGTCCGCTGCTGTTGGAATCGATTCTGGATTCGACATTGGCAGCGATTGGAGTGATTCTGGTGTCAACTGCAGCGGGAATTCTCATTGGAATGATCTCCAAGACGGTCATTATTGCTGTGATGCTCGTCTGGTTTATCGGTCAGTACGTTATGTTCATCCCCATGCTCGCTGCCCTCATTCCGATTGACTGGGTGCAAGGTGTTACCTATGGTTTGACGGTGGTATTCACTGTGATCATGATGATGGCCGCATCCTTCATCTTCAAGCGGATGGAAGTTTGACGGTAAATAGCCTTTGACAACGGCCCGATTGGTCGCTGCAAAGTACATTTCGCCTATATTTGGGCCCAGCGTCCCTCAGGGATGCCAAAAGCGTTGAAAATATGTTGAAGACGATTGTGTTGTTGATAGCCGCCTTGGTGGCCGTTCCCTTGGCGACGTTCTATTTTGATGCCCCCTTGTCGGATGCGCATTGGGCCATTCTCCAAAATTCACTGCTGATCTACCTGGGCGTCGCTTTGGGCTGTTTTGCCCTTGCCGAAATCACCCGCAACTGTTCACAGGTCGACAAAATCTGGAGCATCGTGCCGATTGCCTACGTATGGTACATTGCCGTGGCCGGTGGTTTGGGCGATCGTGCCATTCTGATGGCTGTTTTGGTTACGCTTTGGGGCGCCCGCCTGACCTATAATTTCTCGCGCCGCGGCGCATATACCTGGAAATTCTGGACCGGCGAGGAGGATTATCGCTGGGAAGTGCTGCGCAAAATGCCCTTGCTTCAAGGCCGCACAAGGTGGTTTTTCTTCAATTTGTTTTTCATTTCGCTCTATCAAAACGGGCTGATTTTGCTGTTTACCTTGCCGATTCTCGTTGCACTCGATGGCGCCGAAAAGGCATTATTTTGGGCAGATTACTTGCTTGCCGCCTTGTTTATCGCCGCCTTGGTGATGGAAACGGTGGCCGATCAGCAGCAATGGGACTACCAAAACGAAAAGCACCGCCGCAAAAAGGCTGGCGAAAAACTCACGGGCGAATATTCCCTGGGATTTGCCTACCGTGGCCTCTGGAAATGGATGCGCCACCCCAATTACACCGCCGAACAAGCCATTTGGGTCATATTCTACTTTTTCTCCGTGGCCGCTACTGGCCGCTGGTTCAATTGGTCGGTGGCTGGGGCCATTCTTTTGTTGCTCCTCTTTCAAGGAAGTTCTGACTTCAGCGAAGGGATTTCCAGCCAAAAATATCCGCGGTACGCCATCTACAAACGGCGTGTGGGACGTTTTCTGCCCAAGATTTTCAGCAATAGCAAGTCCGAGGAAGTGATCGAATCCTTTGTTTGAGCGGTTGCAGACTCAGAGAAACAATTCGTAGTAAATCATATCCCGAAAACGGCCTTTGACCATTTCGAGTTCGGCCAACATGCCGACGGGTTCGAGTCCGCAGTGGTGAAGCACCTTTTGGGAAGCGATGTTTTGGCTGTCGCAGGCTGCAAAAACCGTATGAATTCCAACGATGGTTCGTGCCAGTTCCACCATGCCTTGGGCGGCTTCGGTGGCATAACCCTTGCCCCAAAATTGCCGGTTGAAGGTGTAGCCGAGCGTTGCAAGGCCTTTTCTGCGTTCATTCAATAAGAATCCGCAGGCGCCGATCACCTGGCCCGTTTCCTTGAGGCAGACGACCAATTCGATTCTTGACCGGCGTTTTTCATGGGCATGGTCCATGGCGGCCTGCACGTAGGCTTTGGATTGTACGACCGAATTGGGTCCCCAAGCCTCAAATTTCAGGGCATCCGCATCGGAACTGTAGGCATGCACTGCCTCCCAATCATCGAGTTGGTATTCGCGGAGTAGCAGCCTTGGGGTCTCTATTTCCATCTTGGAGGTAGATATTCAGCGGCAATTTCGGGAGGTGAAGGGGAATAAAACAAAAAAGCCGCCTGCAAAACAGACGGCTTTTGGAAGGGTGGAAAAGACAGGCTACTATTTTTTGCGGGTCGTGCGCTTTTTGCTTTTGCCACCGAGCCACTTGGGGCGGTGTTTTTTCAGTTCACGGACCGTTTTTTCATGCTTGGTGGCAAAGGCCATCGGGTTCCTGCGAATTTCAGCCGGCGCTTTGCGCAGGTCAGTCACAAACTTGGGGTCGGTGACCCTGGATTGCAGGTCCTTGTCGATTTTGACGTGGCGTGCCACGTCGCGGTCGGCGAGCACGGTCGTTGTTGCACGACCGATGTTTTTGTTGCGCACATCCTTGATCACATTCCGGGCAGTGCGGGTCTTGGCTGCCACGTTGGAAGCTGTCATCGTCTGGGCAGTCAGCGCGGTGGCAGTCGTCAGGGTGAGGAGGGCGAGCATCAAGTACCGGAGTTTCATAATCTTAAAATTTAATGGTAAAATCTATTGGTATGGATTCAAGTTCGGTGCCAAAGAACATCCCCTGAAAAATGGGCTAAATTCGGCTTGAATCGCTGTTTTGAATGCGCGTGCCAAGTGGGCTTGTATGCAAAAGCAGACATGCAACGATTTAGGCCTGTCCAGAAAAGAGTGCAGAAATTGGGGCGGATGTTCCGGATGGATGAACCCAAGGATGCTGGAGGACTTCCTCGAAAGCGGATACAGGCATTTTTGCCAAACGGGTGTAGCGTTCAGCTGCGCTGCGAATTCAAAAATTGGCCTTGATTCCACTAGCAGGAATACCCGATCGGTCGACCGAGTAGCAGCTTCGGCGATAGTGGGCGGCCTAACGAAGCTTGCGTGCGAGTTTTATGAAAATCGGCGGCGTAATGTTCTTCAAGAAGCGCTTGAACGATGATTGTTTCAGGTGGGAGTCGTTTTTGGCATTGCGACCGACAAATAGCGTTGAATGCTCACCTTTTTCAGGATCGATTTCATTGGATGGTCTTCCATTGGTATAATAATAGAATGCAAGAGACCTTCTGCTGCGTCCTTCGGGGCAAGTTAATGGATCTGGATGGCCGTGGTAGGAATTGCTCGTGGTACTAAACATGGCCATGGTATTGAATGTCGGAAGGACCTTCACGCGGCACGCCTTCATCTCAGTGTCCCACAGTTCAAAATGCCCGCCATAGCTTTCTTCCCAATCCTTGTTCAAATAAACGAGCACATTCAAACGTCGATCGAGGCCGTAGCTGGGATGCGTATTAAAATCCGCATGGATCTTCAGGAGGCCTCCCGGTAAAATTTCATGGCAACCGCCACCGATAAACAAAGGGTCGGATATCAAATTGGGTATTCCCGTTAATTTGGATAGAAATTCCAGCATCGGACGAGAATTCATGTAATACATGAAATCGCGCAACTTGTCAGGCATTTCATGCACCTTGTTGTTTGCCATCTTGACTTCGTTGGCATTGTTGAAGCTGTGGGTGTTTTTCTTGCGGAGGTCGGGGAAAACCTCTGCAACCGCCGACAGCATATCTGTATCAAAGAAGTCATGAAATACAATATGCGGGAATGGCGAGGCCTTGGCGTACTGCGGTGCTGCGTTGGCAGCAACTTGGTCTAAATCCTGATAAAGTGTGCTTATATTTTGCATGTTCAAGGATTATTCCCCAAACTACAAAATTTAATTTCTGAATACAAGGGCTCAAATCAGTGTTCTCTGGTCGAAATGGGTTGCAAAATAACCTCCTCAAAATCGGTTTCGAGCAGGTCTGCACTGCGAATGCGGAAGTACCAAGTGCGCTTTTTTTCCTCCAAATGCGTATTCCGCCAGGTGAGATAGACCGTTTCGTTTTTGATTTCGTAGGTGCCGACTTGGTAAAACAATTCGTCGTCTTCGGTCATCGGTTCGTCGTGGTCAGGATCGTCGGTGACGTAGGCTTCGTCGATTTCGTCCCAAAATTCATCCTCCGAAAGCCGCGGATCCTCTTCTGTCTTGCTGATCCAAACCCCATCCGCCCGGAAAAGGTAATACAAATAGTAGGGCTCCTCCTTGCGTTCGCCATTGACAAAACGCACATGAAACTGCTCATTGGAGCGGTAGATGGTATGAAGATGAATGGGGGAGGAGGGCATGGGAATTCTGAAAGTGGACGAAGTTTCAATTGCAGCCGAATGCAGTGAACACCACCTGCCAAGGGAGGACGTCAGCAAAAAGCTTCCACAAAACTAAGTAAATCAAGGAAAGCAGCACAGAAAGCAAGTTCCCTATCAGGAAATAGTCTTTGGAAATTTTTTCACTATCGGTTTCTTTCAGGTCCTTTTGCAGAAAATGAGTTCCGAGTTTCAGCGCACTGAAAAGCGTTAGAACTTGATCGATCCCAGCTGCCAAACCAAGAAAAAGGACTAAACGCTCCAGAAGCCCCTTGAGACGTGCCTTCACCTCGCGCTGATGCGTTGCTTTTGCGGCATCTTCCTCAGGATCTTCTTGCTGCAGATCGTCTTGGACTTCTTCCTTTTCAGGTTGCATCGCAACGATAGGTGGTAAATACCGACGCATGAGCCAAGGAAAAAGTAGCCAATTCGCCAGAATTTCACCAATACCGTAAATGATTGCGAATAGTAAAATAGGAATCAGACGGTCCATTTTTTAGGTTGTGATCATTTGCAAAAGGTCTCTTTGGGCTAAATATTCTTTAAATCTAAGGCTTTTTTCCATTCGCCAAACATTTCCTCTGTCAGCATGAATCGATAGAGCAACAGCTTTGTAATCACCATTTTCGAGAAATAACGGAGCAAATTGCATGTGTTTTTCCTTTTCTTTCCAATGCTCGAGGAAACTGCCCCAAACGACCAAGGTCTTCTGTAACCGCATATCGAACAAGGGATCTCCCAAGTTGATATCGAATCTGAATTCGCTCTTGTTCAATAACTCCAGTCTTTTGCGCGCATTTGTAAGTCCAGAACCGACCATTGCATGTGCACGTTGATGGTGTATCGTCGAATCGATGGCTCCACGATACGCCACGTACCGCAGAAGAATGCTGGAATTTCGCCTGAGCAATGATTCTTCAAGATCGATAATAATTGCGATTAGTGACCTGATATCCTTGACAACGGCTTGAAACTCATCCCCCAAAGTTACCGTGAGCATGGAAACAAGTTCTTTTTCATGGCGACTGTTGACCTCTTCGACGACATCAAAGAAGATCTCCAGTTCAGCCTTCACCATCTTGCTGCTTCCAATTACGTCAGCCATCAAGATGATAAAGGTGTTTGAATGTGAATCCAATGTTGAATTCGGAGCAAGCAAAGGCAAAGATGATTGTTGACGCAAGGATGTATTTACCGTTCTTGACATTTCCTTCAAATTGATTCATTGTCCAAAAATGACAACTTGAACAAATATTGTAAAATATTGACAACAATTCAAGTTATTGTGGTAAAATTACAATAAGACTATTTGTTGTAGAATGTTTACAACATAGTGATTTGTTGTAGAAATGTGACAATAGATATCTGCCTCCCCCTACCGCTCCAAATGCTCCAAATACAGCATCATCGTATTTTGCAACAAGGACGCAATGGTCATCGGACCCACGCCGCCAGGCACGGGCGTGATGTAGCTGCATTTGGGCGCAACGCCTTCAAAATCCACGTCGCCGACGATCTTGTGGCCCTTTTTTGCATTCGGATCAGCTACCCGGTTGATGCCTACGTCGATCACGACGGCACCCTCTTTGACCATGTCGGCCTTGATCAATCCGACGACACCCGTCGCCACAATCAAAATGTCGGCTTGACGCGTGAAATTGGCGAGCCCCTGCGTGTAAATGTGGCAGGTCGTCACGGTTGATCGCCCCGGATATGTGTCGCGGCCCATCAAAATGCTCATCGGCGAACCGACAATATTGCTGTTGCCGACCATCACCACGTGTTTGCCTTGGGTTTCGATCTTGTAACGTTTGAGTATCTCGAGAATACCCGCCGGCGTCGCCGGTAGCGGCGCATGCAGATTCTTGGCCATCCGCCCGATGTTGATCGGGTGAAAGCCATCGACGTCCTTGAGCGGGGAAATCGTCTCGATCACCTTCGTCGCCGAAATCTGCTCCGGCAAGGGCAATTGCACCAAAATGCCGTCGACTTCAGGGTCTTCGTTGAGTGCTTGAAGTTTTTTAAGGAGGAATTTTTCGGAGAGGCTTGCATCATACCGCAGCTCAGTACTGCGGTAGCCGACAAATTCGCAGGCGCGGACCTTGTTGGCGACGTAGGTCTGACTCGCAGGATTTTCGCCGACCAAGATCGCCACCAAATGTGGCGGACGTTGGCCATTGGCGATGTGTTTGGAGACTTCGGTGCGAAGTTCGTCCTTGATTGTTTCCGAAAGTGCTTTTCCGTCGAGCAAAATCATCGTCATTCCTCCAATTTTTGAAAACAAAAAAGCCGAGCGCTTGCCCGGCTTCCTTGCCTGTTATTAATCGAGTTTGAGCAGGGCCATGAAGGCGCTCTGTGGAATCTCCACGTTGCCGACTTGGCGCATGCGTTTCTTTCCTTTTTTCTGCTTTTCGAGCAGTTTCCGCTTCCGGCTGATGTCACCGCCGTAGCATTTGGCGGTCACGTCTTTCCTCAGGGCGGAGATGGTCTCACGTGAAATGATCTTGGCACCGATCGCCGCTTGAATGGCGATCATAAATTGTTGCCTTGGGATCAATTCCTTGAGCTTTTCGCAGATTTTTTTGCCCCAATCATAGGCACGGTCACGGTGAATGATCGCGCTCAAGGCATCGACCTGCTCGCCGTTGATCAAAATGTCCAATTTCACCAGCTTGCTTTCCCGGAACCCGATCAATTCGTAGTCAAAGGAAGCATAACCCTTGGAAATGGTTTTGAGACGGTCAAAAAAGTCGAAGACAACCTCTGCAAGCGGCAATTCGAAAATCAGCTCGACACGCGTGGGTGTGAGGTAGGTCTGATTTTTGAACAAGCCCCGTTTGTTGATGCAGAGCGTCATGATCGCGCCGATAAAATCTGCACGCGAGATGATCTGCGCCCGAATGATCGGTTCCTCCACCCAAGCGATGCGCGACGGATCGGGCAAATCGCTCGGACTGTTGATTTCCAGCTCGGTTTCATTGCTGAGATAGGCTTTGAATCCAACGTTGGGCACCGTGGTGATCACGGTCATGTTGAATTCCCGCTCCAAGCGCTCCTGCACGATCTCCATGTGGAGCATGCCGAGGAAACCCACACGGAATCCGAATCCCAAAGCTGCGGAAGTTTCCGGCTCCCAAACAAGCGCGGCATCGTTCAAAACGAGCTTCTCCAAGGAGCTGCGCAAATCTTCAAATTCCTCGGTATCAACTGGGTAAACCCCGGCAAAAACCATCGGTTTCACCTCTTTGAAACCTTCGACGGGCTGCAAAGCGGGATTTTCAACGCCTGTGATGGTATCGCCAACGTGGATTTCACGCACGTTTTTGATGCCGGAAATCAGATAGCCGACGGACCCGCATTCGACGGAATCGCGGGGTTCCATTTTGAGCTTGAGCACGCCGATTTCGTCGGCATGGTATTGGGCGTCGGTCTGATAGAACTTGACGTGCTGCATCTTGTGGATACTGCCATCCATGATGCGGAAGTAGACAATCGTGCCGCGGTATTGGTTGAAGACCGAGTCAAAAACAAGTGCCTTCAAAGGAGCATTGGGGTCGCCTTTCGGAGGAGAAATGCGTTCGACAATCGCCTCAAGGATGTCCAGAATGCCCACGCCTTCCTTTGCGCTTGCCAAAATGACCTGTTCAGGCTTGACACCGACAAGGTCTACGATTTCGTCGCGTACTTCCTCGACCATCGCGCCGGGCAAGTCGATTTTGTTGATCACCGGGATGATCTCCAAATCGTGCTCCAATGCCAGGTAAAGGTTGGAAATTGTCTGAGCTTCAATGCCTTGTGCGGCATCGACGATCAGCAATGCGCCTTCGCAGGCGGCAATCGAACGGGAAACTTCGTAGCTGAAGTCCACGTGTCCGGGGGTATCGATCAGGTTCAGGATGTACTTCTGCCCGTTTTGGGCGGTGTAGTTCATCTGAATGGCCTTGCTCTTGATCGTAATGCCTTTTTCGCGCTCGAGATCCATGTCGTCGAGCACTTGGGCCTGCATTTCGCGGGAGGTGATGGTGCCTGTAAACTCCAACAACCTGTCTGCCAAGGTACTCTTACCGTGGTCGATGTGGGCGATGATGCAGAAATTGCGAATTTTATCCATAAAAATAAATGCGGTTCAAAGCCCGAGGCTTTGTCGCTTCAAAATTACGCTTGTTGACCGTAGCCCCAAGCCTGTTGTAGATTAATTCTTGTCGTTGCGCTTGAGACCGTACTTTTCAATCTTGTTGTAAAGGTGGCTGCGCTGAATGTCGATTTCCTCCGCCGTTTTGGTGATATTCCACTGATTGCGACGGAGTTTCTTCTCGATAAACTCCCTTTCGGCGTAGTCCTTGAAGTCTTGAAAGCGCTCGTACCGGTCAAAAATGCTTTCCTCGTTGCGCTTGTTTTTGCGGGGAACTGCAAACGTAATGACCTCTTGCTCTGTGATTTCGCCATCGCTCATGATCACGAGGCGCTCGATCACGTTGTGCAATTCGCGGACGTTGCCGCGCCATTCGAGCTTCATCAGTTCCTCCATCGCCTTCTTGTTGACTTTCGGCGAATTGGGGACTTTGTATTCCTCGCAAATTTCCCTGAGGAATTGATCGACGAGTTGCGGGATATCTTCCTTGCGGTCCTTGAGCGAAGGCACGTGGATCAAAATGACGCTGAGGCGATGGTACAAGTCCTCGCGGAAGTTGCCTTCTTCGATTTCGCTGAGCAGATCCTTGTTGGTCGCTGCGATGATACGCACATCGACCGTGATGTCTTTGTCGCCGCCGACGCGGGTGATTTTATGCTCTTGAAGGGCACGGAGCACCTTTGCCTGTGCCGAGAGGCTCATGTCGCCGATTTCATCGAGGAAAAGCGTGCCGCCATTGGCTTGCTCAAACTTGCCGAGGCGTTGTTTGAGTGCGCCGGTGAAAGAGCCCTTTTCGTGGCCAAACAATTCGCTTTCAATCAATTCCGAAGGAATCGCAGCGCAGTTGACCTCCACAATCGGGCCACCGGCGCGGTTACTCTTTTCGTGGATCCATCGGGCGACAAGTTCCTTGCCGGTACCATTGGAGCCGGTCACGAGTACGCGAGCGTCGGTAGGGGCGACGCGCTCGATGGTTTCCTTGATCTTGGAAATGATGGGCGAGTCACCGGTGATTTCGCGGACTTTGGTGACTTTTCGCTTCAGAATACGGGTTTCCGTGACCAATTCGCTTTTGTCCATGGCATTGCGCACAGACACAAGGAGACGATTCAAATCCGGTGGCTTCTGAATGAAGTCGTACGCACCTTTTTTCGTGCATTCGACGGCCGTATCAATATTGGCGTGGCCCGAAATCATGATGAACTGCAATTCCGGGTTGTGCTTCAGTCCCAATTCGAGCACTTCTATGCCATCACGCTTGGGCATTTTGACATCGCAAAGGATCACATCCCATTCGTCGTCCTTGATCATTGCAAGGCCCTCCTCGCCGTCGGAGGCAGTTTCCACCTTGTAATCCTCGTATTCGAGGATGTCTTTCAAGGTGCTGCGGATGCTCTCCTCGTCATCGATGATTAATATTCTAGGCGATTTCATTGTCTTAATTTTGGGACGAAAATTAGGGATTTGTCCACCGTTCTGCAAACAAAAATTGGATGGTTCCGATATCTAGCCCATCCACAGCCTAAATCCTTGCTAATGAATGTTCGGGAATGGTTTTCGGCCGTATTGCCTGGTCGGCTGCGCCGCTTGGAATATCATTTGGGCGGCAACAGACCGCAGGACTTTTCAGAGTTTCCGTCCAAATTCCTATCTTGATGCCTTCGAATAAAAATTTGCATGAAAAGTAGTCCTTGGTTTTTGCATGTGCCCGGTTTGCTTTCCGGCCCGTTGCTCGCGCAGGTGCGTCAGGCGATGGAAACCGCTTCATTTGTCGATGGGCGAACGACTGCAGGCGGTGCAGCGGCGTTGGTGAAGCTCAACCTCCAAATGGCTGATAGTCCGATGAAACAGCAGCTCGATCAGCTGTTGCTGCAAGCAATCATGTCGGTGCCGGATGTGCATAAAGCTTTTTTTCCTACCAAGGTCTACGGTCTGATCTATGCGAAATACAGCTCGGACATGACCTATGGCTGGCATTTGGACAGTCCGATCATGATGAGCAATCAGCCGATTCGCACGGACGTTGCCATGACGATTTTCATTTCCGATCCGGAGACCTATGAAGGCGGCGAACTTGAAGTTCAGGCCCCTGGCGCGCAAAGCAGCTGGAAATTACCTGCCGGCGACGCCATTTTTTATCCGGCGACGACGGTGCATCGGGTTGCGCCTGTGACGAGCGGCGAGCGCCGCGTGGTGGTGACATGGATCCAAAGTGCGGTCAGGGAGCCGAGGCACCGGCAACTATTGTATGATTTGAAGCTCGCGCACGAGCAAATGGAATTGCTGCCGGAAATGCAAGTGGCCGCCGAAAAGGTGCAACATGCCTTCAGCCACCTTTTGCGTGAATGGGCTGAGATTTAAGGAATCAATCGCGGTATTTTACGATGCTGCCTTCATTGGAGGCGTCAGCACCTGCTTGTGTTCCAAGGACCGCACGCAGCGCAAAAGGATAAGGGGCCTTGTTGCCTTGCTGTGATGCATTTCTCCCGGAGGCGGGCATGTCGGTGCCCCAATAGCCTGCGACCCAAAGGCTGCAAAGTCCGCCATTGGGGCAATATTGCCGCACACGGTCTTGCAGGCTTACGCCCAATGCGCTGTCTTCGAGCCACAATTCGATGCGGTCTGCTTTTGCGATCGACGGTTCCACTGCGATATATGCCTGACGATAGGCGCGGTCGTCATTCGGGAGCAATTCGATGACGATGGGTAGGCGCCACAGGCGACGGTTTCCGTTCGCATTTTTGGTTGTCAGCGCGGTCAGAAGGGCAGCTTTGGGCAAAATGGCTGGGCCATCTTTCCAGTTGTTGTCGTCAAATGGCGTCATGTTTCCTGGTTTCATGGATTCAGTGGTTGAAGCTGCCGGTGGAGTGCCGCGGTGGGTGCAACCCGCTGCAGTGAGCAAAACGATGAGGGCGATGGCAGGGAAATTCCGTTTCATAGATCCAAATTACGCACATTCGAAGTGAATCCAATGAAAAATGGCTGTCCACCGAAGCAGACAGCCATTTTTACGTAAGGTTGAATCTAGACTCAGAAGTAATAGCCGAGATTCAATGAAATCGCATTCATTTTGGTGCGTTGATCGGGATCGCTAAACTTTTTGGTGGTGTAGCTCATCAAACCCCAATGGTAGGTAACGCCGAATTCAAGCATTCCCCAGTCAAATTGCCAATCGACACCTGCTCCTGGTGCAAATGAAGTGGTAAAGAGGCTGATTCCATCATTGTCGCGTGTTTCAAGATTTTGGGTGATAGAAGGTGCGCCGCTAATGGAATCAATGACGATCACATCGCCGATGATCTTGTTTTGGACGTTGATTTCGGCATCCATACCAAACACGCCATAGATGAAGATGCCGTCTCCAATTTCAGGAGACCTGAATTTGAGACCGATCGGAACGATGACGGACGTGATTCCCAGTTTGGAATCCAAGGAGGTGAGTCTGCTGATGGCACTGTCAAGGGTATAAGTGGTATTGATGCCCCTGGTTGCCAGTGTCACCCCCGTCTTGATGCCGATATTTTCGGAGAAGCCATAGGTAAAGGCAAAATCAAAAGCGAAACCCAAAGCTGCTCTTGTATCAAGCCCAGCTGGCTTTGCCTTGGTGACTTTGTCGGTAATGTTGCCCCAGCTGATGAGCGGACTTGCGCGGAATCCAACCTTGGCACCCTCTTGCGCCATCACTTTGTTCACGCCCACGAGCCCAACCAGCAAAAACAATGTGCAGATGATTACTGTTCTTTTCATACTTTTCGGTAATAGTGTTACTAAAAACGTTTCGCCTTCCAGAACAAGAATCGTTCCAAAATGCCCTGCAATTCTAATGAATTAGCCCGAACATTCATATTTTTGAGCGCAAAATGCCCTGTTTGATGAAGTTTGACACCTTTCGAATCCGTCTTGTGAAACATATTTCTTGGTTCGCCCTTGCCCTTTGGGGCATCTTGATTTCACAAAGTTGTGGGAATGAGCCCAAAGATGTGCCGTTGGATGAAATCAAACTGGATTTGAATGTGATTCGCCTCGACGAAGCACTTTACAATTCCGCGAAGGCCATTGAAAAAGACAGTACCATCGGACCCGAGGCTCTTTTCAAGGACTATTTTCAGGAAAGCAAGGGCTTTGTGACCGACTGGATGTTTGGTGGCAACGACAGTATCGCAACGGATAGCCTGATCGGGGATGCCTTGGGTGCTTTTGGTCGGGACCGCTATGGGGCGCATTTGTTGGATACCATTCACGAAGTCCTCGGGGGAATGGATCTAAAGGCAGCCCTTGAAAATCCGCTCAAACGTTACAAGCACTATTTCCCCAACAAACAGACTCCCGTGGTGGTAGCCTTCGTCGATGGCTATCCCCGCACGGCGCAAGCGGGATTGGACCAAATCTATATTTCGCCGACTTATCTCGGCATCGGCATGCATTATTTTATGGGGCCTGGCTTTCAGTATTATCCGATCGATTTGCCGAAGTACATCCGCCGACGCTGCACCCCGGAGCATATTCCCGCACTCGTGGTTCACAAAATGGCAGATCTCATTGTGCCGGAACCGGAGCTCAACAAAAATCCTGTGCTCGTCGATTATGTCATCCGGGAGGGTATTCGGATGGTTTTTGTAGACAAACTGCTTGGGCCTCAAGTCAGTGACTCCATCAAAATTTTCTACGAATCCAGTCAGTTGGATTGGGCCAATCTTTATGAAGGCCGCGTGTACAAAGATTTGGTGACCGATCTTTATTCCGCGGATGCAGCCCTGCAACGCAGGTACGTGGACGACAGCCCTTTCACGAGCCAACTCAACCGCGGCTCAGCACCACGTTTAGGCCAATTTATCGGTTGGCGGATCGTATCCGAATACCTGCGGAAATTTCCTGACGTGACGCTCGATGCGCTTGTGCAGATGAAAGACTACCAGAAGATTTTCAAGGATTCGGGTTACCGCCCTCCAAAAGAAGGCGAATGACCGCATAAACTATTGAATGACAATCCTTTGGTTGCCACTGGAGGTGCCGGCTTGCCAACGAAGCAGATAAATTCCTTTCGGAGCATTCAGTTGAATGCGCTGCGTCCATTCATGATTTCCAAGGAAATGCTTTTCCTGCAAGATGATTCGACCATTTGCATCCATTAGGCTGAAAGTCAATGTGCTGGGACTTTTCATTTGCGCATTCAGGAGAAATGTGCCATTGTTTGGATTGGGAACGATGCTAAAGTGCGGAGCATTGGAATTCTCCAATCCAATGAAGCAGTCCACCATAGCTGAGCTGGATGCGGAGGCTGAAAAGCATTCATTCGACGCAACCAGGCCGATAGTAAAGGTTCCGATGCTAGAATAGGTATGGCTGGGGTTGCTTCCGGTTCCGGTGGACCCGTCTCCAAATGTCCAGTTCCATGTGGTGCCGATGGGATCGTTGCTGTTGAAGAGGACGGTGGGACAATCCGTGGTATCCACGCTGATCATCGGGGTGGGTGTCTGCGTCGCAAAAATTAATGAAATGCCCACTGCAGCACTGTCGATGCAGCCATTTTGGTTGCGTTTGGTCATGTTGTACCAGCCGTTTTGTGTCGCAAAATGAACATTCGTATTGGCCCCCGAAATCGTGGAGCCATTGCGGTACCATTGGCTTGTGCCCCCAAATGAACCGGTAATCATCAGCGTGTCGGCAAAGCAAAGAACGGTATCCTGCCCCGGGTTGAGGCTTACCGGCGGGAGTGGCTTCACTTGGATATTCCGGACGCCCATCTGATCAAGTCCTGAAGTCGCATTCTTGAGAGAGGCTGTGGTGACGTAGTTTCCGGGAATGGAATAGCTATGGCTCCTGGAGGCAGCAGGAAACACGGATTCGACCGTGCCATCACCCCAGTCATAGACCACGCAGTATCCAGTGCAATTCCCCCGAAATTCCAGGAAATGGTATCGAATACACAGAAAAAATCGTCGGAAAGCGCGAATTGGGGGGCAAACACCAATCCCGAAGCCGGAAAGGGCAAGTTCATTTGAGGGGGCAGGAAAAGTCCGGTTGCAAACACATATTGTAAGTCTTGGGTGGTGTTTCCAAGGAGGAATCGGCCATTTCCAAGATAGGTAGCCGCCGAAACCTCGGCGTTTGCAGCCCCCGTCATCGGTACGTTGGTCACCGGAGAATACGGTGCCGTTGCGGGCAGCTTTTCCATGATGCGAAGGTTGTTGCCCGACCAATGGTAGAGCAGTTGGTCATCGTGACGGTAGCTGATGGCTTCCCCTGCATCGCCATTCCCCAAGGCCGTTGCGAGACTTGTGGTGCCATTGGCCTTGTCAATCAGGTACAGTGTTTCGGCATTGGCACCGCTATCTGCGACCACGCCAACAAGTTGCCCATCTTCCCTGAAGGCGATGCCTGCGAAGCTTTGCCCGAGGTTGCCCACCTGCGTACACACCCCTGTTGCCAAGTTGGTTTGCGCCAAAATAGAGGCATTGGGCTGTCCAGTGGTAGTGACGAGTCCAAAAACGTCATGTCCAATCGGGTCGAAGGCCAAGCCTTGTATTCCGGTTACGGTCGTGCCGGTCATCGTCGCCTTTACACGTTGCGCAATCGACCAAGCTGTGGTGTCGATCGCCCAAATCGAATCCGTGGCTGCCGATACCACATGCAATCGCTGTCCGTAGGCCCTGCTGCCGATCAGGCAATTCGTGAGCAATAGACTGGAAATAAGCAGTATGCGAAGTTTTTCCATCCGAGATTTTATTGCAAAGCGCTTGGGAATGGCGGTAGTTGGCACCGCATTCTTAGACACAAAGAAACAAAATTCCGTTGTGTCTGCGGAAGATTGCTGCAAAAGGAGCAACAAAAAGGGGAGCCCGAAAACTCCCCTTTTTACGAATCGTGGATGCAGAACTTACTGAATCACGATCGGGTAAACTGCGCGATCGTTCCCAGACATTACCGAGAGGAAATAGATGCCCGGCGCTGCCTGGACTGCAATGCGCTCAGACCATGTGGTACGTACGTCTTCGCTGCTCCAATCCAACAGGCTGCGACCGCTGAGGTCGGTGACCTTGTAGGAGAGGGTTGTAGCGGTAGGCAACGTGACATTCAGGAGGAAGCTGCCGTTGCTGGGATTGGGAGCCACGCTGATGTTGTTGCCAAGCGCTGATTCCAAACCAACGAGGCAGGTGATATCAATCGTGCCAGAGTCGCTGACCGTGAAGCATTGGTTGGTTGCCGTGACGATGCCGGTGTAGGAGCCATTGGCGGTGTAGGTATGCGTCGCAGGATTTCCGGTTGCCGTACCTCCGTCCCCAAATGACCAGTTCCAGCTTGTGCCGTTGGGGTCATTGGAATTGAAAACGAGCGTCGGGCAATTGGAGGTGTCAATGCTCACGTTGATATCAGGCGCCAAAATCACATTCACAAGGATCGAATCAACGGCTTCGCACCCGACACTGTCGGTGGCGCTGACACTATAGGTTCCCGGAGAAGTGAAACATTCGCCATTCAAGGTTGAGCCCGTAGACCAAAGATAGGTGACCCCTGTTGGATTGTTCAGGCCGACGCAAAGCGTATCGCCGTCGCAAATGGTACTGTCCGCACCCAAATCAGCGGTTGGCTGATCTCCGAATTGAACCAAAATCCCTGTTGCAGCACTGTCTCGGCAGCCATTCAAATTTACCTTCTCTTGGTTGTACCATCCATTTAATGTGACGTCGTAGGAGGATGTGGTCGCTCCAGGAATCGCAACCCCATTCATATACCATTGCAACGCTCCGCCCGAGGCACCGAGGAGATGCAAAGAGTCAACCAAGCAGAGTGTCGTATCGGAATTCGGATTGAGGTTCACTGCCGGAACTGCATTGACACGCAACGGTGCAAACTTCATGGTATCCAGACCAACAGTATCGTTTTTCAAAACGGCATGCACAGTGTAGTTTCCGGCCGTAGCATAGCTATGTGTTGCGCCTGCGGCAGGAAAGACCGTGCTTGAGGTGCCGTCGCCCCAATGGTAAACGACGGTATCCATTGCAAAACCTGCATTGCCCATCGTCCATGCGACGTCTTCGCCCACGCAAACCGTGTCGTTCATGAAGGTGAAAGAAGGCGGCATGACCAAGCCACGAAGGTCGTCGGGAAGGCTGATCGGCAAAGGGTTGGAGTAGACGCCGCTCGTCGTAACATATTTGAATTGGCTGCTGATATTGGAGACGATGAAGTTGTTGTTCCCCAGGTAAAGTGCGCCGAAGGTTTCTCCAGAGGCAGGTCCAGAGGTCGGGATGTTCGTAATTGGAGTGTAAGGAGCAGTAACAGGAAATTTCTCATAGACGACGGTACCGTTTCCTGACCAATGATAAAATTGGTTGTCGTCTTTGTTGAAGGCAATGACCTCGCCGTCGGCCCCGTTGCCCAAGGCAACCTGCATCGTCGTCACACCATTACTTTTGTTGATCTTGAAGAGTGTTTCGGGTGGAGTTGCTCCATCTCCAGTCATGCCAAACAATTGACCGTTTGCATCAAAAGCAATAGAGGAAAAGTTAGCTCCGAGGTTGCCGACTTGGGTGCAAACGCCAGTAGTAAGGTCGATTTTGCCGAGCACCCGTCCTGTGACGCCCGACACCTTCATGATAATATAGGTTTCGTGTCCTACGGGGTCATATGCCAATCCGTTCATGCCCGTAATGGTGAATCCCGCGAGCGTTGGGCCAAAGCGGTTCACAACTGTCCAGCTCGTGGTATCTACAGACCACAACGAATCTTGGAACGGTGAAGTGCCATAGATCATCTGGGCATTTGCATTGTGGCCTGCAAAAGATGCTGCCATTAAAAGCATTAGCAGAGAGAACTTTAGGTGGTAGATTTTTTTCATACTTATTCGGGTGAAAAATGAAAACGCAAAATCTGCATGCCGAAGGATCGGCTCTGAAAACCCCAAAGGTAAGAATTTGTCAGATTTTTTTCGCAGATAGGAATGACTTTTTTCACTACTGCCTTGATTTTGATTCTGTTCCCCGAAATCCTCAAACGTCTTCGCTTCTTGTAAATGGTGGAGATTTAATTGGCATTCGAATGCAAATTGGGATGTTGTTGCATTGGTTTGCGACGTCCATCCTTCCAAAAAGAATTCGTATCTTCGCGACCGAATTCTTATATTGGAAGATAGAAATTTATGGAAGCAACAGCTGCAAGGCGCACCGCCCTCTATGATCAACACGTGGCAATGGGAGCCAAAATGATCCCTTTTGCAGGTTTTGACATGCCTGTCAGATATTTTGGTGACAAGGCCGAACACATGGTCGTGCGGGAAGCCGCAGGGGTGTTTGACGTTTCTCACATGGGTGAGTTCATGATCAAAGGCCCTAAAGCCCTCGAACTCATCCAAATGGTGACTTCCAATGATGCCTCCAAACTTTACGACGGCAAGGCACAGTATTCTTGCCTTCCCAACCATGAAGGCGGAATCGTCGACGACCTGATCGTCTATAAATTCGCAGACAACGACTACATGTTGGTTGTCAATGGCGCCAATGTCCAAAAAGACTGGGATTGGATCGTCGAAAGCAACAAGAAGGTCGGCGCCGAAATGATCAATGAAACCGACGACTTGTCGTTGTTGGCTGTTTCAGGTCCAAAGGCAACGGAAATTGTATCCAAATTGACTGATTTGCCAGTCGAGAGCTATGAAAACTACGGCTTTGGCCGTGGTACCGTAGCAGGCATTCCCAATATTCTCGTCGCTACAACCGGGTACACCGGCGAACGTACCTACGAGATTTTCGTCCCCAATCAATTTGCCGTCCAGTTTTGGAACACCCTGTTTGAGGTTGGAACGCCACTGGGGCTTCAGCCTACGGGCTTGGGATGCCGCGATACCCTTCGCCTTGAAATGGGTTATATGCTTTACGGCAACGACATCAACGATACTACCTCGCCACTCGAGGCAGGCTTGGGATGGATTACCAAAATCAACAAGGGCAATTTCAACGGGCGTGACAAGATCGTTGCCCTGAAAGAGGCCGGCCTCAAGCGCAAGTTGGTCGGATTCACGGTTGCCGATAAGCAGGTTCCGCGCGGTCACTGCGAAATTGCCAGCAATGGCGTGATCGTAGGTGAAGTCACATCCGGCTCGGTCAGCCCTGTTTTGGGTTATGGCATTGGCATGGGTTACGTTCCAGCAGAATTGGCCGTGGTCGGTGGGCAAATTGACATCGTGATCCGCGGCAAGCACGTGCCTGCTGTTGTGACGAATCCGCCTTTTATCCGTAAGTGATTATCAAACAGTAGATTAGGATATGAGACCCGTCAAGGTTGACAAGTCAAAAAAATGGGTGGGTGTTTGCATCAGTCCGGCACTCATCGATCAGTTTGAACTCGACAACGCAATCGTGGTGGTGATCGACGTATTGCGTGCAACGACAAGTATGTGTGTGGCATTCGGCCATGGCGTACGCTCGATGATACCCGTGCTCACGACGGAAGAAGGCCTCGAATACAAGCGCCAAGGCTTCCTCACCGCTGGCGAACGCGATGGCGAGCAAGTCGAAGGTTTTGACTTCGGCAATTCTCCTTTTTCCTTTATGGGCGAGGAAATTCGTGGAAAAGACATTGTGATGACCACGACCAACGGTACCAAAGCCATCAAGGCTGCCGTCGCGTTGAATGCCATGGAAGTCGTTGTGGGGGCATTCCCCAACTTGACGGTCCTCTGTAATTACCTCATTCAGCGCAATGAAAACGTAGTGCTTGTCTGTTCGGCTTGGAAGGACAAGCCCAACTTGGAAGACACGATTTTTGCCGGCGCGATGGTCAACCGCCTTCGTCCCTATTTCCGCATGTTTGAAGACACCACGTTGATTGCCGAGACGTTGTACCGCGCTGCAAATCGCCGCAAGCGTTATTTTCTTCGCAGTTCCTCGCACTTCAACCGTCTTTTTCACAAGCTTCAGATTCAAAAGGACGTGAAATACGCCTTGCGGCGCGATACGCATCCTGTCATTCCAAAGCTGTACGGTGACCACCTCGTGGAAATCAATTCGCCCTATGTGCTGGAATTCGAAATAAAGGCGAAACGTCAGGCGGAACAGAAGGCTGCGGAGCAAGCCGCCCTCCAAGATCAAGAGAAGCTGAAATCCAATTGATTCCGTTGCCCAATTTACCTGTGGCGCGGCCAATGCAATGAACTATCCCCAACTCGTGCTCAAATCGGGGCGTGACCGCGCCGTGCGTAACCGCCATCCGTGGATCTTTTCCGGGGCAGTCAAGGAACGGCCCGCCAAGGTCGGCGAAGGTGAAATCGTGGCGGTTTGCACCAATGACGGAGAGGTCTTGGGTCTCGGCCATTATGCCCCGCAATCGACTTTGATCTGCCGTCTTTTCCATTTCGGGAAGGACGAGGTCACGATCGATGCCGAATTTTGGCATCGTAAATTGCTGGCTGCCTGGACCTACCGTACCAAGGTACTGGATTTGCAAACGACAACGGGATACCGTTTGGTGCACGCCGAAGGCGATAGCCTGCCGGGCATTGTCATCGATATCTATGGCGATGCGGCTTCGGTGCAACTACGTACCCTTGGAACTGCCAAACTCGCCCCGGTGATCACGCAATTCCTTGAAAACCATCTCGGTATTGCGCATATCTATCTACGGACCGAAACCAAGGAGGAGGGCGAGGGCAAATGGATCAAAGGGGAAGAGGCCGAGCGAACCTTCACCGAGAACGGCGTTTCCTTTTACGTGGACATCGCAACGGGGCAGAAGACAGGCTTTTTCCTGGATCAGCGCGACAACAAGACCCTCCTGAAAAGCATGGCCAAGGGCCGCCGAGTGCTCAATGCATTTTCCTACAGCGGTGCATTTTCCGTTTATGCCTTGGCGGGCGGCGCCGTTTCCGTGGATTCCGTCGATATTTCTGCCTCTGCTGCCGAATTGGCGACCCGCAATGTTATGCTCAATTTTGGGGAGAACGAAAACCATTCGGCCATCAAGGCGGATGCGTTCAAGTTTTTGGCCGAAATGGAAAAGGACAAATATGACTTGATCATTTTGGATCCGCCTGCTTTTACAAAGCATATTTCGACCGTGCAAAAGGCCGCGCGCGGCTACAAGGAGATCAATTTGAAGGCCATGCAACGCATCGCCCCGGGCGGATTGTTGTTTACCTATTCCTGCTCCCAGCACATTTCAACGGACCTCTTTCGGAAGATCGTTTTTGGAGCAGCTGCGGATGCGGGACGCGAAGTGCGCATTGTGCATCAAATGACCCAAGCACCGGACCATCCGGTGAGCATTTACCACCCGGAAGGGGAGTACCTCAAGGGGCTTTGCCTCTATGTGGAATAGGATAGGAACCTAGCCTGCGGATGTCTCTCTGATTGGAAATCCAAGCGGAAATTGCACCCGAGTTGGATTCGCAAATTCATCATGATTCTGACGAATCGCCTCAAAGTGGTGCAAAAATTTTTGCACCATGTCAAGGGCAAGCCGCCGGCGGGCGAAGGGTACCGACATTTATTCGACCGAACTTTGTCGGAGAACTGATTGTCGCATACCCATTTTTCCCGTGGAACAACATCGCGGTAGCTTGCCCTTGAAAGTGCATCATGCTTTGATCCTGAAATAATCTACGCTTCACTTGATCGAATCGGCTTGCTGTTGGACACAGCTAGTCGACCATATAGGCAGCTTCTTCTGGCAGCCTGATCGAATAGATAATCTTGCGCACCGTGTCAAATTGCAGGTAGGGATAAGCCTCCAACAAGGCATCAATCGCTTCCTGTGACTTCAGGCCACGCCTGCGCATCATTTTGTACTCGCGTTTGATCTCGAAATCACGCAATACTTTGCGGTTGATCAGATTGAGATCAAGCAAGACACGAAACAGATCATCGGGCAAGATCTGACGAATCGGATTACTCATTTTAATACCCTCCTTTAATGTTCTTGTGTACTGAAACTAAAGGTAGAGATCAGTCATAAAACCTTTTAATTAGCTAAAACCACTATTTTCTAAAAGGTAAATCCTATCGTCATATAAATATTGTTCGCAGAAATTCTATTAATCAACTCCGGAGAATAGGCCGACAAATCTTGCAGTGTATAGAGCAATCTTCGGTCTGCCGACGTCTCATGTGTAAATGCAAGGTCAATATAGAAGGATTTTTTCTTGATTCCAAGTCCCAGCGAAAAAAGTTGCTTTCCGCCCTTCAAACTTTTGATGGTGTTGTCGGGATATTCGTAGTAGTTCAGGAATTCCTTTTTGAGGATCGGGCTGTAAAACCCAAAGCCGGCACGTGCACGGCCTGGTCCGAAACGCAATTCGCCTCCCGCCCTAAAATTGTAGGCACCCGCAAACAAATCTCGAATCGCCTGATTCTCGTCCCGGAAAGCATAATAATAGGAGCTGCCCAACTTTGCACTGGACTTGAATTTTGCCGTCGTATAGTCGGTGTAGTCAAAATCCGCAGAAACGAATCCACGCTTGCCAAACAAGGCCATTCCACCCAGCGTGACTTTAAAAGGTGTCGTAAGGTTGTAGCTGAAAGCGCCGTCAGGAACTTCGTCCTTCTGCCGGGGATTGAGATCGCCATCAATGTAGCCCACGATTTCGCTGTAGTAGCGGTCGGTCATGTTGATGAGTGTCGGGGTTGTGACGCTGAGTCCCACCCGCAAAAAGTCCAAGGGTTTGGCAATCACTCCCAAACGCAAATTCAGGCCCGATCCCGTGGTGGAAAAACCATTTGTAAAGGTCGAGGATGTATAAGGTGTACTGTCATTGGCCCAGGTGTTGTGGACGTTGTTGATGTCAGCCTCTTCGAATACCATTTCGGTCTGATAACGAAGGTCTTGAATGCCAACCGTTCCCCCGAAATAAAGCAGGTCATTGACGTTTGCTGCGAATCCAACCGACCATTCGTTGGTGCGGCCGATTTCTGCGATAGTCAAGGTCTGCTGCACCTGACCGCCATTGGCGGCGCCTATGTAGTTGCCATCCTGCCCCGAGGTATCGATGGCATACGCCCACCAGGCTTGGCCGGCATAGCCGTCATCTACGTCCATTTCAGCGGCTGTCGACCCATTGGCGAGCGCGGCGAAATATTGCGTGATGCTATTTTGCGAATTGTACGCCGAAACTTCGGTGGATCTCCCGAGTTGTGCCGTTTGGTTGAATCCCAAGGAAAATGCGTAGGACTTCAATCCCTTTTCGGCTTCTTCCCGGGTACGCGTTGCGCGGTTCCATTTCGCAACGCGATCCGAATAAACATAGCCCATGTTGCTGAATCCGAATCGGCTGTAGCCTGTGGTGGCCGTCTGATCCAGATACGTGCTTTTATTGGAGATAATCCGCATGGCAGGCGTGACCATGAATTCACTGCTGCGGTACAGCGCCAATCCTGCCGGATTTAAGGTTCCTGCTGAAAAATCCGCTCCAACGGCCGAAAAAGCCCCTGCAAGTCCCAAGGACCTTGCCGTTCCAATCGGTCCCGGTGACATGTACCGGAAAGCATCAAGCTCATTTTGTGCAAACACAGTTGAGCCAACGCAGAGCATTGCAAGGGTAAACCCTATGGCCTTTCGCCTCAAATTCATGGACATAGTCGGTTATCTAGGCCTTGAGCTGCCGCCACCACTGTTGCTGGGTCGGCTACTTCCACCATTGGATGGGCTTGGAGCCGAGAATGTTGGTGTTGGCCTTGAAGGTGCTGATTCATAGCTCCTTGAAGGAGTGGAGTACGTGTCATTCCGCGGACGGCTATAGCTGTCATTTGCTGGACGGGAATTGCCGTTGTCGTTGCGAGGCGCACTGTAATTGCCCTCATTTGCAGGACGGGAATTGCCGTTGTCGTTGCGGGGAGTGCTGTAATTGCCATTCGTCGTCGGCCTTGAATTGCCGTTGATGTAACGCGGCGTACTGTTGTTTTCGTTGACTGCCGGACGGGTGGAGCCGTTGTCACGTGGACTGCTGTATTCCTCCGTATTGGTAGGACGGGTCACATTGCCAGTGTTGGGCTGGGAATAGGTTGGGCGATCCACACCCTGCGAATTGCGTCCAGTTTCCGCGTTGCCTGCATTGGCTTTGATGGCTGCCTTGTTGTTCAAATCCCCTACCGGACGGCTAGGGGTGGTGACCACAGGATAATTGCCTTGATAGGGGCGTACCGATCTTGGATTCAAAACCGGCTGATTGCCAGGACGGCCAGAAGTATTCAGGCTGCTTGGATTGTTGCGCGGGCCTACGGAAGTGCTAGCAGTACTCGTTCCGTTGCCAAAATTGGTGCCGCCACCATAGTAACCGGGCGCACCACACCAACCGTTTCCGTAGGCATTGCCTCCGAATCCACCATAACCACCGCCATAATAGTTGCTGTAGCCACCGTAGCCACCGCCATATCCATAGCCGCTATAGCCAAAGTTGGAGTAGGAGCCGTAGCCGATAGACCAACCGTTTCCATACCAAGGTTGGTTGAAATAGTATTGCGAAGGATAAAAGGCATAACCGGGTTGGCCCCAGCCTGATGTCCATGCATAACTTGGACCATTATAATAGTAGGGATCGTACCACCATGGGCTGTTGTTGTAATACGACCAAGTGGGGGTTCCAATGGCGTAGTAGGGGTCATAGGAATAATAGGGATCGTAGTAATTCCAGCTATTGCTGTTGAAGCGACGTACCTGACGTGAGTAATAATAGTCGTCGTCGGCATACGGGTCCCTGTCATAGGCGCCTTCGGTTTCGCCATTTTTGGCAGCGAGACCTTGGTCGTAACTGCCGGATGCGGAACGCGTATTGTCGTTTTCCTCGGCTGATGCGGGCTCATCTGGAATGGCAGCCTCCGCGAGGGCACGCGACCTTTCAGATGCAGCTTGATCTGCACGGCGGTCGTCACGGTTGTAATAAACGTCATCCACCTCGCCACCTGCTGTTGCAATCCTCGTTCCGGTGCAACCTGTAAGTGCCATGAATGCAACGGCAACTGCTGTCAAAATGCGCGTTTTCATAACCCTTCCCTCATTTAATATTTTCACGATTCTACGATTCTCTCTAAATTTGGCGCTCTTCACGCTCCTGTGCCCAAAAATACACAATCGGCACTTAAGAGTAAAAGTAAGCAAAAATTATACCATATATCCTTTTATGTCCCAGAAGCTTCCTACCCGCGCCGAAGACTATTCACAGTGGTACATTGAAATCGTAAAACGTGCCGAATTGGCACAAAATTCGCCCACGAGGGGTTGTATGGTCATCCGGCCGTATGGATACAGCATCTGGGAAAAAATGCAGGCGCAGTTGGACGGAATGTTCAAGGAAACAGGACACGTCAATGCCTACTTTCCTTTGTTGATCCCGAAATCGTTCCTCAGCAAGGAGGCACAGCATGTCGAGGGATTTGCCATGGAATGCGCCGTCGTGACCCACCACCGCCTCCGCCGCAACGCGGCTGGCACGGGTGTCGAAGTCGATCCTGAAGCCAAGCTCGAAGAAGAATACATCATCCGCCCAACCTCGGAAACGATCATTTGGGATACCTACCGCGACTGGATTCAATCCTACCGCGACCTGCCGTTGCTCATCAACCAATGGGCCAACGTCATGCGCTGGGAAATGAAACCACGTCTGTTCCTCCGCACCGCCGAATTTCTCTGGCAAGAAGGCCATACCGCCCATGCCACCGCCGAAGAAGCCGTCGAGGAAACCATGAAGATGCTGGACGTCTATACCAAGTTTGCCGAGGAATTCCTCGCCATTCCGGTCATCCGTGGCCTCAAGCCTGAGCACGAGAAGTTTCCAGGCGCCGTCGACACCTACTGTATCGAGGCGATGATGCAGGATGGCAAGGCTTTGCAAGCCGGTACAAGCCACTTCCTCGGGCAAAACTTTGCCAAGGCATTCGACGTCACCTTCCTCGACCAAGCCAACCAACGCGACCACGTTTGGGCGACCTCTTGGGGCGTTTCCACCCGTTTGGTCGGCGCGTTGATCATGGCGCACAGCGATGACGACGGCCTCGTGCTGCCTCCGACCGTGGCACCTTACCAAGTTGTGATCGTTCCATTGGCCAACAAGCCCGAGGAAAAAGAATTGGTCGCCAAAGCCGTCAAAAATCTGGAGGCACACCTCAAGGATCACGGCATCCGCGTCAAGGTCGACGACGATGACAGCAAACGTCCAGGCTGGAAATTTGCCGAATGGGAGCTCAAGGGCGTGCCCGTGCGCATCGTCTTGGGTGCACGTGACCTCCAAAACAAAGTATTGGAAGTCGCCCGCCGCGACACCAAAACCAAGGAAAGCGTCCCGATGGAAGGTTCGCTCACCTATATCCAGAATCTGCTCGCAGACATCCAAAAGAGCCTTTTCGAACGTGCCAAGGCACATCGCGCAGCCAATATGCACCGCGTCGATGACTTCGCACGTTTCAAGGAGATCATCGACAGTGAGGCTGGCGGATTTGCTTTTGCGCACTGGGATGGCACCCGCGAGACAGCCGAGGCGATCAAAGAGGAAACGAAAGCGACGATTCGCTGCATTCCTTTGGACGGCGACAAGGAGGAAGGGGTTTGTGTCTACTCCGGCAAGCCCTCCACGCAGCGGGTCATTTTTGCAAAGGCGTATTGATTGTATTCTTTCCTAGGTTTGGGCTTGTCGTTTCTTCTGCGGAAGCGATAAGCCCAAGTTTTTTATTGAGAATCAAAGTTTTACGATCAGTTTGGAGTGCTGTTCTTTTCCGGATGCGAGTGTCAGCAGGTAAATGCCCGCAGCAAAGTCTTCAAGATCGATTGAAAAGGTCGGGTTTTCCGGGACCACTTCGATTTCGTTTTCCATGACCTTGCTGCCCAAAATGGAGTAAACCGAATACTTCCAACGGGATTTTGAATCATGCTTGATCGTGACATTGAAGTTGCCATTGCTTGGATTGGGGTGAACGAAGAGGGAGGGCTCGCCGGAAATGAAGGTCGCGGTGAATGCCGCATCTGCCCAAGTTGAGGTTCGGAGCTCGACAGGCATGGTGATTTTAAGTCCATCTTCCCCTGATGCGATCTCAGTCGAAAGATACATTGCCCCCGTCTGCGTGTCATACCAATTGACCCGATAAAGGCCTCTACGTGTGACCGGAAACGTCCCGAAATGTTCATTTGAACTGATTGGCGGGCGATCTTGGCTGGCCCAGGTATTGAGGTAGTTGTGTTGGTAGCCTCTCCACAACCTAAAAAAAGTGAAACTTGTATCCTGAACCCAGCCGTAGATTTGATCATGGACGTTGTCCATCAGGTATTCCCATTTCAGGCCGTTTTCAAACGAACGATGGGGTGCATTGAGGGCGGATAACGGAGGCAATATTTTCGAGTAGGCACTTACGCCAATGTATTGATTCAGCGCATTGTTGCCCAATACCTCGACTTCATGCGCCCAAACCGAATGAAGCCCCATCGAGCCATTGAACAACCCTGCCCAAACTAGATTGTGCATCTCGTAGTAATTTGAGTCGAATGATACATGCGCCGCAGTCCATCCCATCTCCATAATTGCAACCGGTTTGTTGTGCTTCAAGTTTAATTGATAGACAACATCAGCAAATGAGTACTCACCCGGCTGCATCCATTCCGTCGAATTGGGAGGCCCGTAGTCGAAATACCAATGGATATTGACAAAATCCATCTTGTCATTGATCAAATCACCCAGGATCGTGTCTCCCGGATTCCCAAGTCCAACGCTAATGAGATGTTGGTTTGGATCCACACTTTTGAGGTAATCGTACATCGTGGATGCCCAGTTGCTGTAAATCTCTGGAACATTGGAAGGCCGAGGGGCATAATGCGGATGCAAATCGTTCATGTACCGTTCGGGATCGGAAGCCATTTCATCGATCAGCTCAAATGCCATCAAATTCGTGCAGTATCCCCAACGACTCACGATGTACCGGAATAGCTTTTTTTGCTGGCTGATCGACTCTGGATGCGAGAAAAATTCGTATTTGCTCTTGCATGGACCAACCTTGTCGGGGGAAGTTGGCCGATACCTCGCATCCTCGTAGAAATAGTAGGGGTTGTAGAGCGAGAAACATCCATAACCGGTTCCTGAAACTGGAATTCCTTGCGAATTCGTATCTGGAATGTACACCATTGCTTGGGTAACAGGGTCCACATAGTAGTAACTTCCGGGGATCCACGAAGTCAGCTGCAGCCCATAAAGCGAGGTTGATATTCACTCCCTTTTCCTTGGCATAGTCCATCACCTCGTCAAGCTGCCATGCATCGTGCTGATTGTAATAGCTGTAAAAAGTCTTTTGAAGCACAAAATCCCTGCCGGTGAGGCTGAGTCCTTCATAAAAGTTCAATTCGAATCGATTGTAGGTCACGCCATTGGCCGCCATGCCGTCCATGTAGTGTTTGGCAATGTTGGTTCCTTTTTCTGTGCCATTGCTACTGGCGCGCCAGGGTGCGACTAACCACCAAGGGTAGGAATCCCCGATCGGGAAATAGGGATCTCCTGAATCGTATTTCAGATACCGATTGTTCGCAGCAGAAATGAATCCCTTCTCGTCGGTAGGCGTGACCTCAAAGGTGAAGTGGTTGGTCATTGGCTCAGTCGTGGTTCCACTCGAATCCCGAGCAGTCATTGAAAACGTCCAATGACCAGTTTCATGAGGTGAAAAGCGGAATTTCCAATGGTTCCCACCCGTCGGGACCAAGATTTCGTTGGAAGTCGCAGCACCATCGTCGGTTTTCAAGTAGCCTTCGTAGTAGAAACCAAAGACTTTGGACACTTTTCCCGACGGGGAGACAAATTCGGCCCAACAATCAATTTCATCATAGTCATAGGGGTTGTTGTAGGTCCCAAGGTCAAAGCTGATTTCGAATTTCTGGTACTTTCCAATCGTGTTGGGAAAGACGATATTGCTGATACTTGGAGCAGCACAAACGACACTCCAGTTCAGTAGGACGCAAAAAGGCAGTAAGTATCTCATTCTCATGATCTGTGGCGAAGATGTTGTAAATCAAAAATAGGCTATTTCCCGTTGCGCTCGTAGGGGTCCTCGGGAATTGGATCGATTTCGACTTCTCCCGTTTGAAGTTCATGATTAACTTTGCAGCCTGAAATCCAATTGGAAAAGTTTAGTGAGAGGGGGGGGGGGGAGAGGAGGGGGGGCTAAGGGAGCAGGGGGGCAGAGGGGGGGGGGGGGCGCAGTTCCGAGAGAACGAAGCCGCCGGCAAGGCGGAAGGCTTGACGGCGCCGAAGAACAGAGACGAAGAAAGGGAGAAATCCAATTGGAAATTCATGATTTGTTGGCATTTGCAAAGCAGAGCGAATTTATTTCTGGCTTTCCGTCGGATTTTGGGTGTCAATCATTCGTAAAACTGAAGTTAAAGTATAAGATGAAACTTACATTTCTTTGTAGCTCGGCCCTGTTGATGTTGCTGCTATTCTCTTGTGAATCCGGGAAGTCTGGCAACACAAACGATGGAACAGATTCAGTCAAAACCGACACCGTGGTGGTTGCACCTGAGCCGGTAGCACCCATCTACAACTCCCCGGAAGGTGCCGTGAGCGATGGCGAATTCCTCTACGTCTCCAACCTCGGTGTCGAACGCGCACCCTCCGTCAAAGACGGTGACGGCCGCATCATGAAACTGAACATGGAGGCCAATGACTGGCTCGACAAAGACAAGTGGGCAGCCCTTAAACTCGATGCACCCAAAGGAATGGGCGTGATCGGTCGCACACTGTATGTGACGGATATTGATCGCGTTGTAGCGATTGATCTGGACAAGGTCGAGCAAAAAGGCGTTGTCGATTTTTCGAGCGTCAAGACCTCCTTCCTCAATGACATTGCCGTCATGAACGACAGCACGCTGTTGGTCAGCGGCACGGACGTGAATGCGATCTTCAAGGTGAATGTGAACACCATGGCATTCGAAAAGATGAAAACCGGCAAGCTCAATGGCCCCAATGGTCTGGTCTATTCCAGCGAAGACGGCAAGATCTACTGTGTCGAATACGGTTCCAAGGCCAATGCAGCAGGACGCATCCTCGCCATTGATGCCAACTCGGGTGCGATCAAGCAAATCGGCGAACATACCGGCGGGCTCGACGGTCTCGCCATGAATTCCGACGGCGGGTTGCTGTTCACCGACTGGAACATCGCCCACCTTGCCAAAGTCGGCATGGACAATGGCAGCAAAGTGACCGAGCTGAGTGACAGCATCCAAGGACCTGCCGATTTTTACTTCGACCTGAAAACGAAGCGCAAGTATGTTCCCGCCATGCTCGAGGATACCTTGCACATCGTCACCGTCGAATAATCCGATTCGTAGGCAAATGAAAATCAAAGACATCGCGCGGGCTATCGAGGAATTCGCCCCGGCATCGTTGGCGGAATCTTACGACAATGTGGGCCTGCTTGTCGGCGATCCAAATGCCGAGGCGACCGGCGTGCTCATCAACCTTGATGTCACGGAGGAGCTGATCGACGAGGCTGTCGAAGCGGGTATCAATATCATCGTCACGCACCATCCGATTTGGTTCACGGGAATCAAGCGGCTGATCGGAGACAATTATGTGAGCCGGATCATCCTCAAAGCCATTCGTGAAAACGTGGCCTTGTATGCTTGCCATACCAATCTTGACAATGTGCAAGACGGCGTCAACCGCATGATCGGTGAGCGAATGGGCATTGAAAACATGCGCATTCTCAGCACCAAACGCGAGCAATTGCTCAAATTGGTGTTTTATGGCCATGCCGAGGAACTTGCGATCCTCTCCGATGCGGTGTTTGCAGCAGGTGCACGCGACCTTCGCACCACGGATGTGGGTCGGCAAGGACGTGTCGAATGCATCATGCCAAGCTATCGGAAAGGGGCAATTTTGAACGCCTTGCGCGCTGCACATCTTGGCCAAGAGCTTGTTTATCACGTCTTGCCCACCTTGGATACTGACAGTGAAACGGGTTCCGGAATGATCGGAATGCTCCCTGAGCCCATCTCCAAGCCGGATTTTCTGGCAATGGTCAAGGAGCGGTTTGGCTGCGGCGCGATCCGATACGCAGATGCAGGCATCGAAAAGGTACAACGTGTTGCTTGGTGCGGCGGCGCGGGCAGTTTCTTGATTTCGAATGCGATTTCAGCTGGCGCGGACGCTTTTATCACCGGCGACATTACTTATCACAAGTTTTTTGACAGTGAGGGCCGGATTTTGCTGCTCGACATCGGGCATTTCGAATCCGAACAGTTTACTTCAAATCTTTTGCATAGCTATTTGTCAGAAACTTTTCCTACTTTTGCGGTTCGTTTGTCTAGAATAGTCACCAATCCAGTTAAGTACTGCTGAGCCTATGGACGGTATTGTTGAAAAATTGAGAGCATTGGCAAAGCTCCAATGGGTGGATTCCCAGCTTGATAAGATCATCGTTTTGCGTGGCTCCTTGCCAGAGGAAGTCGATGACTTGGAATTTGAAATCCAAGGTTTGGAAGGCAAAAAGGGCAAAATTGAAGAAGACATTGCCGAGTTGCAGGTAGAAATCCTGAAGCGCAATGGCAACATCAAAGATTTTGGTGCCCAGATTCGCAAGTATGAGGAGCAACTCAACACGGTCAAAAACAGCCGTGAGTACGAGGCGCTTACCAAAGAGGTGGAATACGCCAATTTGGAGATCTTGACTTCTGAAAAGAAGATCAACCAACTCAAGGATCAAATCGAGCAGAAGAATACGTTGTTGTCTGACACACAGGCGCAAGTAGATGAGCGCAGCAACGACCTTCGTGAGAAGCAAAAGGAGCTGGAAATCATCATCAAGGAAACTGAGATGGAAGAAGCCCGTCTCCGTGACGAAAGTGATGAAGCGAGCAAGCTCGTCGACAAGCGTATCCACGATGCCTACGGCAAAATTCGCCGCAACATGCGCAACGGTTTGGCGATCGTATCGACCGACCGCGACGCTTGCGGGGGTTGCTTTGCGATCATTCCTCCACAGACACAGTTGGAGATTCGCCAGAAAAAGAAATTGCTCTTCTGCGAAAACTGTGGCCGCATGTTGGTGGACCAGAGCTTTTTCTCAGAATTTGAAGAAGCACATACCGTTGAGCACGTTTAATGTGCTTGAGGCGTGATGCTGATCAAGAAAATACAAGGCGTTCCTTTTCGGGAACGTCTTTTTTTTCATCCATGGCAGGGTTTTTGAACGTGTGAGGGAAATGCGGAAATGCTTTTCATTGCTGCTGTTGTTGCTGTCGACTTCGCTTTCCTTGTGGTCGCAGTCCGCGCGTAGCCTTGAAATTGAAACCGCCATCGGAAATTTGGAGCTTGACAAAGCGACCGCGCTCACGTTTCAAGAACCAACCGACAAACTGCGGCTATATTATCAGACCCGCATCCTGTTTATCCGCTATTTGGTCAATGAGGATGCTGCCCGTTTGAATGCTTTTTTGGAGCAAAGCAAACGCGCCTTGGATGTTACCCAAAAGTTATCCAACACCGATCCGGAGCGGGATATGATCGCTGCCGAATTGTTTTTCCTACGTGGTGCGGTCAAGGCCATGGACAAGAAAAACGTTGGTGCCGCCTTGGAACTCAAGAATGCTTGCACACTGATTTATCGCAACAGTCAGCGATTTCCTGAAAACCGCGAACAACTCAAGCTTTTGGGCATTTTTAATGTCGCCATGAGCGCCATTCCCAAGAAACTCAAGTGGCTGGGCAGCGTACTTTGCTTTTCCGGGAATCTGAATTTGGGGATTCGCCAACTGGAAATTGCCGCCAAGGAAAGCAAATTGTTACCGCAGGAGGCCGTGGTGATGCTCTTCTATTTCGAAAAGAACATGCTCGGCAAGTCAGTGGAGGCAGTCGCCCGCGCCAAAAGAATGGTGGAATCAAGCCCCAATAGTATGATTGCCAACTACTTGTTGCTTTCCGGTTACCTCGAAACCCGGCAAAGTGATGCAGCTGTGAATTTGATCCAGACCAAGGAGCCCGTTTTGATGGGAAATCCGGAGGTGGAAAAACTCCCGATTTGGTACTATTCGCGCGCTAAAGTCCATTTTTTCAGGCTGGAATATGACGAATGCATCCGTCAGATGGACAAGTTTCTGGGCATATACCACGGAAAAACGCTTTATGCCGACGCCCTGTATAAAAAAGCCATGTCGCTCGCATTGAGTGGAAGGTACGAGGCTGCACGCCCGGTTTTTCACAAGCTCACGCAAGCCGAAGGTTCAAGCTTCGATGTCGATGAATATGCACTTTCCCAGGCGGCGATTTATTTGTTGCGACAGCCCACCGATACCGAGAAACAGTTGTATTCCGCAAGAAATCTCTTTGACGGCGGTTATTATTTGCGTTCGATAAAATTGTTGATGCCCATCGAGGAACGTGAGGAGACCTGTTCAGAAAACGACCGTTGCGAACTTTGGTACCGTCTTGGCCGAAATTGGCAGGAATTGGATTCTACACGCCTTGCCCGTGGGTGTTACCTCACATGTTGCGCAACAAATCCAGGACGCAGCCTTTGGATGAAAGCTTACGCCCATTACTACCTTGGCAAGCTCGAGGAGGAAGCCAAAGACTTTGCTGGAGCAAGACGGGAATATCAAATCGCGCTGAGTTATGACAACTATGACTATCAGGCGGGGCTCGAACAAAAGTGCAAGGCTGCACTCGAACAGCTCAAAGGGAAAAAGTAGACCTTGGTCATTTCCCCTATATCACTGATAGCCATCCATCTATAAAATAACGAAACGTCTTGGATTAACCATTTACCCATTTGGCTAATTCAAAACTACCTGCCTTGGTGGTGTTTCCGTAAATTTGCATTCGGAATTAGTGTATGAGAAAAGTTGTTTACCTATTTGCGCTCGCGTTGCTTGTACTGTTAAGTGCTTGTTCCCGCGATCAAATGCTTCCGCCGCGCACAGTGGAAGTCGAAGGTAGCTATTCCATTTCCATTCCAGCGAATTTCAAACCTTGTAATGATCTCCATGACTTTGCAACCTTGCAATACGCCGACGAACGTGAAGGCTATTTTTTGATCGGCATTGAGGAACCCAAGTCCAGCATGGAGACGCTTAAAGTCGAATATTCACTGGCCGATTATTCCGATTTCGTGGAAACGACCGTTGGTGGAGTTTATGATTCGATGTTGGTGACGGCGCGTGATACCTTGATGGTCAATGGAATTCGTTGCCAAACGGCTGATTTGCTCACATACATCCAATCAGACGAGGCCCCATTGGAGGTATATTACCGCCTTGCCGTTTTTGAGTCCGAAAATCGATTTTATCAACTCATCGGTTGGACGCAAGCTGATCAGCGCCCCACCTTGATGGCAGCTTCGCAAGCCATCGAACAATCCTTTCAGGAGTGCTCCGATTCCAAGGTCGAATCCCAGACCGCTTCAGCAGCCAAGTTGCGCTGAGTTTTTTCCTGAATTCATGTTTCCATCCGCCAAAATGGCTTCTTAAATGATGCCGCTTTGCCCTCAATTGTTATCTTTGCCCTTTCCCTAAAATGGCGATTCCCATGCAATTGGAAGCACTCACAGCAATTTCCCCGATCGACGGCCGGTACCACCACAAGACCCGCGAACTCGCAGCTTATTTCTCCGAAATGGGCTTCATTCGATACAAGGTCAAAGTGGAGGTCGAATACTTCATTGCGCTCTGTGAGGCAGGTATTCCAGCGCTTGCTGCGATTACCGAAGACGATTATGATGCCATGCGGATCCTGTACAGGGAATTCAGCTTGGACGATGCGCGCCGTGTCAAAGAAATTGAAGTGGTGACCAACCACGACGTGAAGGCCGTCGAATACTTCTTGAAGGAAAAATTTGCGACGATTTCTCCCGTTTTGGATCAAGCCAAGGAATACCTTCATTTTGGCCTGACTTCGCAAGACATCAACAATACCGCGATTCCGATGATGTTGCGGGATGCGATGTACGACCAAATGTTGCCCGGATTTCGGGATGTGCTGAAGCGTTTGGAGGCCTTGGCGGAGGAATGGAAGGACATTCCGATGCTCGCGCGCACGCATGGACAGCCCGCATCGCCAACCTTGCTCGCCAAGGAAATCATGGTTTTCCATGCGCGCCTCAGCGACCACGTCAACGAACTCGCGCAGCAAAATTATCCTGGCAAATTCGGCGGGGCGACGGGCAACTTCAATGCGCACTTTGTCGCTTTTCCTGAAACCGATTGGCACGACTTTGCGGGCAAATTCCTAGCCAAGACCTTGGGATTGCGCCGGAGCCGCCCCACGACACAAATCGATCATTATGACGGCATCAGCCGCATCTTCGACAACCTGAAGCGCATCAATACCATCCTGATCGACCTTTCGCAGGATGCTTGGCTGTATGTGAGCCTCGATTATTTCAAGCAGAAGGTCGTCGCGACCGAGGTTGGCAGCAGCGCCATGCCCCACAAGGTCAATCCGATTGATTTTGAAAATGCCGAAGGCAATCTCGGCGTTTCCTCGACCTTGCTCGAATTCATGAGCCGCAAATTGCCCGTTTCACGCCTGCAACGCGACCTCACGGACAGCACGGTGTTGCGCAATGCCGGCACCGCCTTGGCGCATACTTGGCTGGCCCTGCAATCCCTGCTCAAGGGGCTGAGCAAGCTCGAGGTGAACCGCGCCATGATCGCTTCAGACCTGGAGGCTAATTGGGCTGTGGTCGCTGAAGCCATCCAAACCATTCTTCGTCGCGAAAATTATCCCAATCCCTACGAAGCCCTCAAAGCCCTCACCCGCGGCAAAGGCAAGCTCGATGAATCCGCTATAGCTGCGTTTATCGAAGGCTTGGAAGTCAGCGATGCGATCAAAGCCGAGTTGCGGGCAATCAGGCCGGAGAATTATTTTGGTCGGGGGGATTGGCGGTAAGGGATTCGCGCCAAGCATTGTCTTGAGAAATGCCGCGGATCAGGCGCTCTTGAAACCAACACCTTCCTGAATCATTCCCTTTTCCTTGGGAAGATAATGGACATCCAAGGCGGTGATCATGGCCATCAGCGCCAAAAAGGTGCCGCCGACTTTGTCTTGATCCATGAAGTTGTTCACGAAGGCATGAATGATGTACGTGAGTAGCCCGAAGGTGCAGGCGAGGTAAAGCAATCGTGTATTGCGCTTCGCGGCAAGGTTATAGCCTCTCAGGCCACGGAAAAAGGGAATTGCAAAGAAGAATGTGAGAATGACGGCACTTGGCCATCCGTTTTCGGAGAGGGCAAGGAGGAATTCATTGTGGGCCGTACCATTGTCGCCGCGGTTGGTGCTCACCATCGTGCGGGAGCGTGCCTTTTGAAAGTTTCCGTACTGAAACGAGTAGGTTCCAGGGCCAAATCCGAAATTGGGGCGTTCCAGAAACATTTGCCAAGCACAGTACCAACGGTTGATGCGCTCGCGGTTGCTGTCGTCCGTGCGGAAGTTGGTGACCGAGGCAATGTGTTCGGTGAAATTTTTGCGGGAAACTGCCTTGTTCCGCCCGCTGCTTGTGCCTTGATTGGCGTACCAGACAAAAGTGCCGACCAACATGCCGAGCATCATGACGGGCAAGAGGAAACGACGCGCCCATTTTCCAAGAAGTACGACGCCCAGCATCAGCAAGGCCGCGACACAACTTGCCCAAGCTCCGCGGGAGTAGGAAAAAAACAAGGCAAGCGCGAATACAAGCAATCCTGCACGTGCCACCCAACGTTCACGGTTTTTAAATTCGCCGCCAAACGCCAGCAACACCAAGATCGGAACCCACATCGCGGTAAACGCTCCAAATACCGTATGGTCCACAAAAAATGGCCCCGGATTGAAGCGAAGGCCGAAAGGATTGCGTCCGGTGGACAAAAACAGCATCATGATCGTGCCAAATGCCAGCGTAAAGGCCACAACAATCAATTGCAGAAAACGAAAAATCGTCTTCGAATCCTTGAAAAGCAGCAACGGCATCATGAAAAAGCAGCCGATCATCCACACACTCGCTACCACATATTTCCAGGAAACAACAGGCATTGACGAGGGAACCGCCGCAAAGACAAGCCAAAGCAATTGAAGGCCCACCACGATCGGGATCGGATGTCCGCGGTAGGCAGCGAAAATTCCAGGCTCCGAAATCATTTTGATCAACAGCAAACCGAGCAGGATGATGGCCAAAAAGTCAGTCGGAAAGGTGACACCGGCGATTTTTCCAAAAAACTCCGCATCCGTGATGGAAAGCGGCATCAGGAAGATCGTCAAGTACCAGAGCCATTTGTAGTTGACAAATGAAAAGTAGGCGAATATGACGGCGAGGGGAACCCCAAAAAGGAGGAAGTTGTAGGTCTTGGTCGCATACCAGATCACGAACATGAAAAGCACGGAAAACACGAAAAAGTAAATTCTCGCTTTGTGCTGTTGTACCAATTGAACCAGTGCTGCCATCTTCGGGGCGCTAAGTTATCAAAAAAACGCAGTAGATTTGGCCCTTTGGCGGTGTTAAAAATCTTACACCCCAACCTGCAAGGCCATTCGAAGTCTGTTTCAAAATATCAGCCTGGCTGTATTGCTCAACTTGCTGATCAAGACGGCTTGGATCTTGACCAACAATTTGGTCCAAGACCGCATCGGCCATGCCGAATTCGGCCTCTATTTGGCACTTTACTCCTTTGGATTCCTGTTTTTGGCGGTTGCCGACATGGGCATCAACCAATACACGACCAAAACACTCGCCGCACAACCCGACCTGCTCAAAAAGCTTTTTCCCAGCCTGATCAGCCTCAAAGTCGTGCTTTCCGCGGTCTATCCGTTTTTTATGATCGGTGCCGGATGGCTGATCGGTTACCGCGGTCACGAATTGTTCCTCCTTTTCGTGCTGTGTTTGGTACACGGCATGTTGCAGCTCAATTTCTTCTTCCGGGCCAATTTTCAAGCTTTCCAGAAGTTTAAATTCGATGCATTTGCCTCGGTTTTGGACCGAATCGTGATGTTGGGCATTGTGTTGGCCTTGTTGGCGACGAAAATCGACTTGCAAGGATACATTTACGCCTACTTGGCTTCGGCGGCGGTCACCATGGTCGTGCTGTTTGGCTTTATGGTGCGCATCTTCGGGTGGATGCGCCCGCGTTGGGAGGCAGCTTCCATCCGGGAATTGCTCAAACTGAGCTTTCCATTCGCTTTGATCACGATTCTGTATTCGATCAATGACAAAGTCGATCAGGTGCTCATCGAACGTTTGATCGGCGGCGATGCGGGCAAGCATGAAACGGGCCTTTACGGCGGTGCCTACCGCTGGGTGGATACGACGATGATGTACCTCTGGACGGTCTTGCCGATCTTCTTCGCGAAGTTTGCCCACCATGTCCACGACCAAAAGGCTTTGAGTCGATTGCTGGCTTTCGGGCAGCCGATTGCCGCGATTCCGATGCTGTTTGCAGGCGTTTTCGGGCTGATTTACGGCGAAAAGCTGCTTTTTCAGTTTACCCACAGCACACCTGAGGACATTGCCACGATGACCACCTGCTTGCGAATTCTCTTCGTGGCTGTCTTGGTCAATGGCATTTTCGCCATTTACAGCACCCTTCTCACGAGTACCAACCATGAGAAGTTTGTCAGCAGGATGATCGCCGTGAGCATCGTCTTCAACATCACCCTCAACTGCATTTTTATCCCCGAATATGGTGCAATTGCCGCAGCTTGGAACACGGTGTTGAGTTTTTCATTCCTCTCCGTGAGTTATGTCTGGTATATCCACTTCAAAATGCCGATTCGCTTCCCCATCGAAATGTTGGTGAAATTGATCGTCGTAGGGGGCATTTTTGGTGGCGCCTTCTGGGGAATGACCTTCACACCGCTGCCTTGGTGGCTCAATTCCGGGTTGGCGGGCTTGTTTTTGCTCGCTTTGGCCTATTTTGCAGGATTGTTCAAGACGAAAACGGAAGACGATGCCCAAGCCGCTTAAACATGTCGCGGTCAATACCCGCCTGCTGCTCAACAAAAATCTGGAAGGTATCGGCCGGTTCAGTGACGAAATCCTGAAGCGCCTCGTGCGCAGCCATCCCGATGTGCAGTTTTCCTTTTTCTTTGACCGCGACTTTGATCCGCAGTTTGTCTATGGGCCCAATGTGACGGCCTACAAGCTGTTTCCGCCTGCGCGGCATCCGTTTTTGTTCATTGCTTTCTTCGAATACGCCGTCGCCCGCAAGCTTGCCCAACTCAAGCCGGACGTGTTTTTCAGCCCCGATGGCTACCTTTCCCTGCGTAGCAACGTGCCGCAAGTTCCTGTTTTCCATGACCTTGCATTCGAGCATTTTCCGCAGGATGTCAAACCCTTGGAAGCGTGGCATTACCGCAAATATTTCCCGAAATACGCCCACAAAGCCCGCCGCATCCTGACCGTGAGCGAAGCCTCCAAGCAAGACATCATCGATTGCTACAAGGTTCCCGCATCCAAAATCGAGGTCGTGAGCAATGCCTGTGACGAACGCTTTCGACCAAGTTCGCCCGCCGAAATCAAGGAAACCCGCGATCGCTACGCAGACGGACACGCTTACTTCCATTGTGTGGGTGCGATTCAGCCAAGGAAAAATCTCGATCGCCTCATCGCAGCCTTTGACCTGTTCAAGCAGGAGTCCGGTTCGACCATGAAATTGTTGGTCGTCGGCCGCAAAGCCTGGAACTTCGAGAAAGTTATCCACAGCTATTCACAGGCAAAATTCAAGGACGATATCGTCTTCACGGGCTTCATTTCTGACGAGGAATTGGTGCGCGTGCACGGTGCAAGCACCGGACTTTGTTATGTGCCTTATTTTGAGGGATTTGGAATTCCTTTGGTGGAGGCGATGGCCTGTGAGACGCCGATCATCTGCAGCAATGTCAGTGCAATGCCCGGTGTAGTCGGTGATGCGGCATTGATGGTCGATCCTTTGGATGTCAAATCCATTGCAAATGGCCTTGCGACGCTGGCAAATTCGCCGCAATTGGCGTCCGAACTTGTGGACAAGGGGCGGGTCAGAAAGCCACTTTATACATGGGAAGGCTCTGCGGAGCGGGTTTGGAATGTCTTGAGTGATCTTTAATTTTCCAGAAATGCGGCTCTCGGCGGGTTGCATTCGAAGGCATGAGGGATCAGAATCCAGTATTTTCAACATCGATCGAATTGGCGGGTAGCAAGGTTTATTACCGTGTCGAAGACCAGTGGATCAACTTCAACGTTTCCCAAATTCAGCTGATTGGCGAATTTTCAGCCCCTCCCGGAGTCTTGGCTGCGGATTATTTTTTCAGTTTCAAACTCCGCGAAGCCGGCGGTCCCATCGATGTCCCAGCCTATACCGACGGCCTCTTTCAAGTTTTGGCAGGATTGAAAAAAATGCTCCCAGGACTTGGAAGCCCTGTTTTGCAGATGGAAACCGACTTTAACAGCAATGTCCTCTATCCCGCCCACGTAGCAGGCCAACGCTTGTACAATTTCCGCTCGGAGGTCAGTCCAGTGTTTGATTTTCCCGTGCTGCGCAATTGGGCCAAAAAGCAAGTCGTCGTCAAGCACATCCGGCAAGAGGTGTTGGATTTGGTGTATTGAGGCCCTCGAGCCCGCCGCTTCCGCTACAGCTTCCCCTCCAATTCCAAAATCCTGAGCTTGTAAATCGCTGCCACGGTCAACGAATCGCGGATCACGCGTTGCTCGACGAGCGTGTAGGCCTCCGAGAGCGTCATTTTCCGCAGATGCAGCTCCTCGGTTTCCTCAGGCGAAGCCTCGCCTTCGACCAATCCCGTCGCCAAGTACACAATGGCACGTTCGTCGCTCACGCTGTTGCTGAGGTCCATTTCCAGCAAAACCTCATAATGATGTGCCGTGAGGCCGGTCTCTTCTTTCAATTCGCGTTTGGCGCTGTCGAGCGGATCGATGCCGATGGTCCCGCCGCCTTCCGGAATTTCCCAGGAAAAGGCCTCCAAAGGAAACCGGTATTGGCCGACCATCCAGATTTTGCCGTCTTGGTAGGGCACAACCCCGATCGCAAGGTTGTGAAAATGCACCACCCCATAGATGCCCGGTCCACCCGCCGGATTGAGCACTTGATGCTCCGTGACGCGAATCCACGGGTTGTTGTAAACCTCTTTGGAAGCCAGAATCTTCCAAGGATTTTTCATTTCGTTCATATTGACCTATTGGGTTTTGGGGCAGAGGTGCTTAGATTAACCGTCCCAAATCTACGGCTTGCCCGCGAATCTGCGAAGGCTATGAGAGGAGGACTTATTCGCACGGCATAATGGCCCTTCAAAATCAACATACACCCGGCATTCTGGAAGCTGGCCTCGATGAGGCTGGTCGCGGTTGCTTGGCCGGGCCTGTCGTTGCCGCCGCAGTCATTTTGCCCGAGGATTTTTTCCATCCCGTGCTCAATGACAGCAAGCAACTCAGCCACAAGCAGCGCCTTGAATTGCGGGATGTGATTTTGGAGCAGGCGATTGACTGGGCGATCGGGATTTATTCGCATGCGCAAATTGATCAGGTTAATATTCTGAAAGCCAGCCATCTGGCGATGCACCAAGCAGTAGATGCGCTGAATGTGAAACCGGAAGCCTTGTTGGTGGATGGGAATCGGTTTATTCAGCATGCCATCCCGCATACCTGCATGGTCAAGGGGGATGCGCGGTTTCGGAACATTGCCGCGGCCTCGATTCTTGCGAAAACCTACCGCGACGACATCATGGAGATGCTGCATCAGGAGCATCCGCAGTACGGTTGGCTGCAAAACAAAGGTTATCCAACAGAGGTCCATCGCCTCGCTGTGGCGGAATTCGGGCTTTCGCCTTACCATCGCCGCAGTTTCAATTCGTCGATACAATTGCAATTATTTTAAGATAGCTACATGCGCGACTTCGAAGCTTTTTATACAGAAATGCATGCCGAGGACATCGAACCTCATGTTGTAGAATTGGAATCCAAAGTGGGTTCCAAACCGTACCAAGCCGATTCGTCAGCGGAAATCGAGCAGTTGTTTGAATACCTCCAAGGTTTGATCATGCTCAACCGTCACGCAGAGGCGAGCACCGTTTTTACGGCCTTGCGTCCGATTATTGATGAATTCCGGGAAAAGCATCCCGATGATGAAGGTGCGCTGGACTATTTTTTTGAATGGAGCATGTTGGCCTTGCGGTTGACGGTCGAATCGCGCTCCTCTTTTGTGAGTCTCCCGCTGTATCATGAATTGTTGGAGACCTTTGACGAAGGGCCTGTAAAATTGCGTTACCGAGGCGTTCAAGCACGTTCGCAATTGGTGCGCCACCTCGATTTTTGGATCGGCAAAGGCGGTAACCCGGACAATCTACCCGAGGAGGACATGGCCTTCATCGTGCAGGCCAAAGACGAATATGAGGCGCGCAGCGAAGCCGCCATCGAGGAAGTGTTGGAACGCGAGGACTACGTTGCAGCCGTGCGCCTGCTACGCAATGCCGCGCAGTTCTACATGATGATGAACCGGCCCAACGACGTGATCGCCTCCTACAAAGAGGCCTTGGAATATGTGCCGCTCACGCCCAATTACCATGAATCCGATATGGCAGACATCTACATGCAGCTCGGACAGGTCTTTTTGGGCTATAAAAAGTTCGAGGTGGCCAAGCGCTACTTCGTGCAAGCCCGTGACATCTACGAAGCAGGCGGTGAGGATTTGGAAATGTTGGCTTTTCAGGCCGACGGCTGGGTGGAGGAGGTTTCTCGGAAGATTAAGGCGTAGAAGATGGTGAACGGGCTTTCATTTTTTATCGGAGAATGTCGAAAATGGAAGTCAGCGTTTGCCTTGATCGTTCTGATTCAGTTTTTTACGCTTTCAGCATGTGACTCGCTCGATTCTACTGAAACCCTAAATGTTCAGGACTTTCAATGGCCGACGTTGGTCGATAGGACCCATGCGGATTCCATCCTTTGGTATCCCCAAGATCTTCCTTACGACGGTGGTTTTAGAATTGGCTACCTAGGTGAATTGCGACCGGAGATTGTTCTAGAAGGGTGGTTTTTTGATCTTGAGCCCTTTGAGGACGAGGGGGAAAGAGGCGAATTTCAGCATTGGGGAGCATCGCGCCTCGTCCTTTTTGTAGATACCTCGCAATCCTTATTGGAGCCAATTTTGGAATTCCATATGCCAGGACAGCCATTTAAGTCCCAAGCGCTGCACGTCCTTCCCATTTTTGTTTGGAATCCGACCAATGATACCGTAGGTATCGGATATGGTCATTTCCTGCGCGGTGATTTGATGCGATGGAACCGCGAAGGCCAATGGCAGAAGATCAGTAAACCCTATTTTTTCGGTTGTGGGACAGGGATTTTCGATATACTGTTACCTCCGCAGCATATCGCCGTGGCTTTGCTTCCTTCCTATCGAGGAAGGCTGAAATCTCGTCTGAGATTTCAGCTTAATGATCAGTTTTCCAATGAATTTTTTGGTGGATTTGATAGTCTCCCAACTTCATTGGATGATCGATAGCCGATTAGAATTGAGGTACTGAGTCGAATGGAATGTGTTGCTCCAAGTAGCTTGTGAAACTTCACCCCCAATTCCAGATGCGAAGGTCGTCCCAAAATATGATTGCCCCAGTTCCGGATGCGTTGGAGAGGATGCCGAATGAGACCCTGCTGAAATAGTTGTTGCCGCTGTCGGATAAGTGGAAACTGACCTTGGGCAGTGTTTCCGTGCTCAAGGCTTCAAGTACAAGTGCATCGTCTTGCCAAACTTTCACGTAGCCGCGTGAGCGGCTCTCGGCGAGGTAGGCAATGTCGAGGTGAACCCATTGGTCCGTTGGAACGGCTGTTTTTTGCGCTTGCGGCTGGAGAAGGTCGCTCAAGCCCATTTCGCTGCGATCCAATGCCAATGCGCCATCTGCGTCCAAATAAAAGCTCACCGAAGATCGTTTGTCCTCGGTTTGAGCGTCTTCCAAGCGCAAGATTTCAAGTTCGGTATTGCCTGAATAGGAGGGGATGAAAATCCAACAGTTAATGGAAAAGATGCTTTGATCACGTAAAAAGAGGTTCTCATTCGAAATCAGGCAACTGGTCGAAATACTTCGGGTTTGATCACCGTCGGCGGCAAAACGTATCGCTGCATCCGCGGAATGTACCGTATCGCGCACGACCATCGCCGTATTCCCGGACCGCGAAATGCCAAAGGAAGCCCAATTTTGACCGCCGTTAAGCAGATCATCTGCTTCGTCAATCCCCTCGAAATCGCATTCGATGCCGCTAATCCGATCGATGTATTCCTCTTTTTTGCAGGCATTCATTCCGAGAATACAACCGAGGAGGACCAATGCCAACGATTTTGCTGTAATTCTTTTATTGCACATGTTCATTCAAAATGCGGGCAATCCATTGTTTGTCAGGATGCTATCCGTAGGATAAAGCTAGTCGAGATTTTTGTTGCTTGCAAGGCAATTGAAGCATCTCAACGGTGCAAAAGTTTTTGCACAAAAAAAGGCAGCCTCGCTGAACGAGGCTGCCGTCTTATTCTTTGCAAAGGAAACGATTAGTCCTCGTCTTCCTCGTCGTCGTTTTTCTTCTTTTTGGGAGCCTTTTCCTTGGCGGGTTTGGGTTCCTTGCCAGCCTTTGCAGGTTTCTCCTCCTCTTCCCCCTCGTCTTTGTCGGCCTTTGCAGGCTTTGACTTGGCTGGCTTGTCAGCTTTTTCCTCATCGTCTCCGTCGGCTTCCTCCTTTTTCTTCTTCTCTTCGTCCTTTTTCAGGTCGAAGTAGTAAGCAGCACGGACGGAAACATTGCTGCCACGCAGCGCCCATTCGAAGTAATTGTCGGGAAACTCTTCAGGATCAGCAGTTGCCGTTGAAGGATCGTAGTTTTGATGCAAAACCCGCCATTCTTGAACCGAACCTTTAAACAGCGTCCTCGTGCTGATGCCCCAAACAAGGGAAACATTGAACAGGTTGCCTTTTGCGGTTTTCATGTCCACGCCAACGCCAAGAAGCACGGAAGTCAGCGGGAATTTTTGCTTTGGAATTTCATACACGTGGTGAATGAATGCGCCCCCGGAATCAATGGGGGTCATTGGGCTTTTGATCACAGTGCTGTCGGCAAAGCTGAAGTCGAAGCTGTGGCCTGCCATGACATTGAAAAAGCGGTTGCCGCCATCGCCCATAGGGATGCGGTAGTTGATGCTCAAGGGTAGGCTGACCAATACAGCATTTTTCTTGATGCTCGTAAAGGAAACGCCTTCGCCACGTTCGGGCTCCCGCAAATTAAAAGAGCGAATTTGTCCTTGCACGCCCAACTGCAAGCGCACTTTTTCGTCGAATTGATAAGCGAGATCCACTCCACCTGCTGCAAAAAGACCTGGCGCATTGCGGATATAATACTGGCTCGTATCCTCAATGACAAAGTTCTTGGCATAGGTCATCCCAAGCTGCACACCAGGCCCGATAAAAAGCTGCGCAGATAAGCCGTAGGAGGCCATCATCAGCAAGCCCAAGATGACTATTGAAAGTCGTTGCTTCATATTTAATTTCGCGAAATACAGTGCAATATACAACTTTTTCAGGATGCAGGACCGAATTCGAAGTGACCTACTTGGATTCCCGTGCAGGGATTCCCATATAGGTGGCATTGCCTTCAAGGTCTTCCGTGACGACTGCGCCGGCTCCCACGATGCTGTGATCGCCGATTTTGATGCCCGGTAAAACCACCGCGCCGGTTCCCAAGATGGATAAGTCGCCGACTTCAGCGCCACCGCTCAGGTGCACGCCCGGATGCAGGGTCACAAAATCGCCCAAACGGCAATCGTGGCCAATGGTCGAATTCAAATTCACCACGCAGAATGCACCGATTTGAATATTCACTGTCAGCACGGCCCCGGCACAGACGATCGCCCCGCCACCGAGCTGCACCTCATCGCTCATGACGACAGATGGATGGACAAGCCGCAAGGGATGCAAGCCATGCTGCTGATAATCCAAGGCGAGCTTAGCACGCAGCGTCGAATCCCCGACTGCGAGGACAAAACGCACGCTCGGATCCAAGTTTTCAAATGCCCAGGCATCATCTCCCAAAACAGGCAACCCTTGGATATGAGAGACCGCATCCGTCGAAATGAATCCCAAAACGGAATAAGGCATGTCACTACCGCCGGCGGATTTGTTGATGTCTTCGATGAGCCAAAGGACCTCACGCGCAAAACCGCCGCTACCGACGATCACTAATTTTTTCATGGGGGAAAATTACTCAAATCTTCTCATAGACATAGATGCCGTTCTTCGTATTTACCTCCTCACCCTCCAGGAATTGCAAAAGCCGGTACTCGGATGTTCGGGATTCAAAAAACGCCCGGTCGTAGCCGCTTTCCACTTTGGCAAACCAAGTGTCCAGCACAATCAGGCATCCGGCCGCCGGATTGTCGGCGTTGTAGCGATTCAAGGAGCGGTATTGGGTGGGGTCAAAGGGATCGATTCCGCAGAAGTATGCAGCAGAAGGGTGGGCACTGTATATTTTTCGATTCAGCAGGCCTTTTTCCCGCATTGCTGCAGCCGTTTCCTTTAATAATTGTTGATCCACCGCCAGGCTCAATTCCTTGATATCGATCGACGCCGGATTGGGAATAAAAGGAAAGGCAAGTATATAGGCCGCGATTCCACCCAGCAACCCAATCCGAATTTTTGAAAGCTGGGCTGGGATCCATTCTAGCAACCGTGCGATGCCCGAATGGGCTATCAAGGCACCGAGCGGTAAAATCGCAATCATCACACGCAGCAGGCCCATGCTATGCCCGGTTCCGGAAACCCAAAAATAGCAGTGGGCCCCAAAGTAGATACAAAACGGGCCGAAAATGAGCGCGAGTTCATCCATGGGCCTCACCATACGTTGGATCGCCATTCGAAGGGGAAGCATCAAAAAGCCCAGCAAAGTGAGAACGTAAATGGGGATTCCGACGACATAGAGATACATTTTCGGGAAATGCAGAAAATCGCCCAATCCGTAGTTGAGCGGCTTTCCGGCGTAAGGATTGTCCGTCCAAATCCAGAGAAAATCCCCCATGAAGATCCCTCCCAAAATGGCATATACGACAGTGCCGGATGCGAGAAAGGGCATAGATTTCCATTCTCTTCGCCAGCCAAGCCACAATCCGAATACCGGAAGCAGCAAAAATCCTTCGGTCCTGACAAATGGCAGCATCGAAAGTAGGAGGGCACCCGCAATGGATTTGCCGCTCAAGAGCCAAAAGACCCCAAGTATGAGGACAAACGCGAAAAGTGGTTCGGTAAGACCCGAAAGTTGAGAAAGAAAAAATTCTGGAGCGGCTAAGACGAGGATCGGCGCCATCCAAGCCCATTTGAAGCCCAGTTGCTTGGCATTCTGGTAAGTGAACCAGCCCGTCCCAAGCGCGAGCAGGCATTGGAACAGTTTCATACCCCCGAATCCCAAGGCTGCGAATGGCGCAGCCACCAAAGTGAAAAACGGTTTGCCCCAGTGACTCAGAAGATTTTCCGGATGTTGAAACGCGTAGTGGGCGATTTGGTAATGCATCACGCTGTCGCCAGCGTCGTAAGTGCCCGATGAGGAGAGGGAAATGCAGAGAGAAAGGATGAAATAAACAAGCAATCCGAGCGCCACAAGCCGCTTTTCAAAGGAAGATGGCTGCAGAGAGCCGATTGCTGTCATCGGGGAAATTTAGAAAATGTCGGGTCCCAAATCGATGTTTGCGGGATCTTGGTAGTTCTGGATCGCAGTCTCCAAGCGCGCAAAAATGAATGCACAGGGGATGAAAAACGGCTTTGCATGCACCTTGAGCCATAACTCCTCGGTATGTGCAGTATAGCGGTATTCCGCCTCCACGCCAATATCGGCACTGTGGATGCGCCCTTCATGCTCATCGGGAAATTCAAGGCCCATAGCGCGCAATTCGTTGCGGATATAAGCCAATTTTTTATCACAGATGCCTTGGTAGGCTTTGGGATCACATGCCATTTCCGAATCCATAGAGGGCTATAGTAAAAACAAAAACGCAGAACCTTGGGCAAAGTTCTGCATTTTCTATCATTTTTGGCAGATTAGATCGTCATGATCTCTGCTTCTTTTTTCTTGAGGACTTCTTCGACCTTTGCGATGGAGCCATTTGTGATCTCCTGCATTTTTGCCTCGCCGTTTTTGATCTCGTCTTCGGAGACTTTTTCGTCCTTGAGTTTCTTGATCATATCATTGTGATCGCGGCGGATGTTGCGCATTGCAATTTTGGCGTTTTCGCCTTCGTCGCGGGCCTGTTTGACCAAATTCCGACGACGTTCCTCGCTCGCAATCGGCACCGGAATGCGGATGACATTGCCGTCATTTTGAGGATTGAAGCCCAAATTGGCCTCTTTGATGCTCCTCTCAATGGTTGCAATGCTCTTCCTGTCAAAGGGTTGGATCACCAACATTCTTGCGTCTTGGGCAGAAATGCTTGCGAGCTGGTTGAGTGGCGTTAGGGCGCCATAGTATTCGGCACGAAGGCCATCCAACATTGCAGGATTGGCTTTGCCTGCACGAATCTTGTTCAACTCAGTATCCAAGTGAACCAAGGTTTTCCGCATCATTTCCTCGGCTTCATCGAGGATCATTTTTACATTTTCGTCCATAAATTGAAGAAAATCAGCTTACTAAAGTTCCTACTGCTTCGCCGAGAACAATCCTCTTCAGGTTCCCCGGCTCGTTGATGTTGAAGACAATAATAGGCAATTTATTCTCTTGGCACAAAGTGAAGGCGGTCATGTCCATGACATTGAGGCGCTTGGAAAGCACGTCGTGGAAGCTCACCGCATCAAATTTGAGCGCAGTCGGATCCTTTTCCGGGTCGGCGCTATAAACACCGTCGACTTTGGTACCCTTGAGAACGACATCGGCCTCGATCTCGATGCTGCGGAGTGCTGCAGCGGTATCGGTTGTGAAATAGGGGTTGCCAGTTCCGGCACCGAGGATCACAATCCGGTGTTTTTCAAGGTGGCGCATGGCGCGGCGACGAATGTAGGGTTCGCAGACGGCCTTGATTTCAAGCGCACTCATGACCCTTGTTTTTGCACCAAGGTTTTCCAATGCATCCTGCAATGCCATGGCATTGATCACCGTGGCCAACATACCCATGTAATCACCTTGGGCGCGGTCCATGCCACCTTCTTCGAGTTGGATGCCCCTGAAAATGTTGCCCCCACCGATCACGACGGCAACTTCAATGCCGAGGTCACTCACCTCTTTGATTTGGCGCGCATAAGTGAGCAGCGTTTCAGTGTTGATCCCGAAACTTTTGTCGCCCATCAGGGCTTCTCCGCTCAGTTTGAGCAATATCCTCTTGTATTTCACAGGCGATGGATTAGCAAACAGGGAATATAAAAAGGGAGAGACTTTCGTCTCTCCCTGTATCGTAAGCCTTAGGCGCCAAGCTGTACCCGGGCAAAAGCTTTCACTTTCAAATTCGGGTTGGCCTCCTTGAGGTATTGAGCAACAGTTTTGGAAGTGTCCTTGACAAAGTCTTGGGCAAGCAGGGTATTTTCTTTGAAATACTTCTGCAACACGCCTTGTGCGATTTTGTCGACAATGGCTTCCGGCTTGCCTTCGGCAAGTGCGCGCTCGCGGCCGAATTCAAGTTCTTTAGCGACAATTTCAGCTGGAACCTCTGCTTGATCCACAGCAACAGGCTTCATCGCGGCAATTTGCATTGCGACGTCCTTGCCGATGGCTTCGATGTCTTCGCTGCCGACACCAACGAATGCCACTGCTACGCCAACGCGTGCTCCTGGGTGGATGTATGTGATCACACGCTCACCTTCGACGCGCACGAATGAGCGAATCTGGATTTTCTCGGCGATTTTGCTCATCGCTTCCAACAAGTGGTCGGCAATCGATTGGCCATCCAAGTGCATCGGCAACAATGCCTCGACATTGGCAGGATGGTTTTCAAATGCAACACGGGCAATGCCCTGACCCAAACCTTGGAAATACTCATTGCGGGCAACAAAGTCGGTCTCGCAGTTGAGTTCAATCAAAGTGGCGGCAGTGTGGCTGTGCTGCACGAAGACAGAACCTTCGTTTGCGTCGCGGTCTTGGCGATTGTCAGCAATTTTTTGGCCTTTCTTGCGCAAGATGGTGATCGCTGCTTCGCGGTCGCCTTCGGCTTGCTCAAGTGCCTTTTTGCAGTCCATCATTCCCGCACCAGTGGCCTGGCGCAGCTCATTTATTTCTTTCGCTGTAATCGTTGCCATTTTTGTACTAAATGTAATCTCTAATTCAGGCTTTTAGAATTCGGGTGCAAATATAGGGAAAGCAAAGGACAATTGACAATGGAAAATTGACTTTTGATCTTGCGATTGGTGGGTTGTGAGATAGATTCCACTCAATGAAGTGAATTTGCCATCTTTATCCGAGGTTTTTGCCGTTTTCTCAGTCAAAAAAGGTCCAATTCAAGCCCAGTGTCAATTGCCTGACGGGCATTGGATAACCCATGGTGGTGAAATACCCTTCTTGCGGCAAGTTTTCCAAAAGGTTGATCATCTTGACATACAGGTAGGCGCGTTTGATTTGCGTAGCAAAGTAGCCATCCAGTCTCGGGTACCCCACCTGAACATAGTCGTCTTGCCTGTAAAAAGCCTGTGAAGCCGGATCGAAATAGGGCGCTGAAAACGAGCTGAAATACCAGCAATCAACCCCTAGACGAAGAATTCCAGCAAATTTGAGATCCTTGTTTTCGTAAAACAGGCTTGTTTTGGTGTAGAATTTGGGCTGCGATGCGCGGAAAAGTGTATCCAACTTTTTTCCTGCGGAAGAGAATCCTTGCAATACCGTTTCTGTTTCCAGGAAAAATTTGCCTGCATGCACCCTCAGCTTGAATTCTGCACCTGCAAAAACAGCTGATTCCTTGAGACTCACGCGATCCCAACCTTTCGGGGTAAAATAGATCATACCCGATTGTCTCGTCGTAAAAGCAGCGATTCGGATCGAATTTCCACGCAATTCGCCCGTAGTGGTCCATTGATCCTTGCCACGCAATTCAAGACCGAGACTGAAATGGTTGATGCGCCGATTGCTCAAGTTCGTGAGCGTCGCCATGTTATTCCCCGGACGCGGATCACCAAAAGCCTGTTGCAGGGTCGGATTGCGGCCATAGCTCAAAAGATGCAATTGCAGGGCCAAGGGCCTGTGCGTTTTTGTGATGGTGGCCGAGTCTTCGGGCTTCAGCGGCGGCCCGGGCACGCGGTGACTATAGTCGAGCTGCCATTTTGGAAATCGATAGGCCAAGTCCAATTCGGCATACGACTCTGGATTGAATACATTTGAAAAGGTCTGTCTATAAGTCCAGTTTGCTTCCAATTCACGGGGATTGGGATTGCTTTTCAGCTGCCCTTTCCAGAGAAAGGAAAACCGAAGAATGTCCATGGATTGGAGGTTTTTCTCAAATTTCCCAAATTCCTGCTCCAATTCGATGCGTTGCCTAGCCTGAAAGTTGGGCGCCATGTAACGATAGGTGATGCCCGCGTCGACCTTTTTGCGGGTATATTCCGATTTCTCGTAAAAGTAGGTGGAATCAAGCCCGATGGTCGGATAGACGGGATATAGACCAAGATTCAATTCCGGTGCAACCTCGTTGTCGATGAACTGATTGATCAGATAATCCGCCAGAAATCCATTGTAAACTTGGAGATAATGGCGGGTGCCCGTGGTGTCTTTGGTGATGCGATAAAAGTGCCTGAAGGACCCTGCCCTGGAAAGCCTGCGATAATTGGCTGACTCGAGCAACACCGGTTGCGTGCCTTTTTCAAACTGTGCCGAATCCGGTAGCAGCAATAAAACACCGCCATTGATCGCATCGTCATGCTTTTGAAGCAGAAAGTGTCCGTAGGCTTGGTAGCGTTCGTTCAGCGTATGGAAATTACTTGTTGCGCCGAGCGTGTTGTGGTCGGTCACGAAGTTGCTGTACACGCCGTTGCATTGGCGCCTGTAGTACAGAAGGCTTACATTGACCAAGGGATGCACGTTTTGGGCTACATCGATGCGTAATTGGGCGGCGTCTGCCCGGCCTTGGGCGTAATAGGCATTGACGTAGGGCGTGCGGGTGTCGTAGTAGCGCATCCCATGTTGTGGATCAAGAAAATAGACATTCTCTGAGCCGTTAATGGGATGGACATAGTTTCCGAGTTCAAAATTGCTGGCTTCGGTCCCGTATTTAAAGCGTTGGTAAGGTTTTCCCCATTGTCCAAGTGTCGTTGCGAAGCCGCCCACACGGTCAATGAAGTCGGGATACATCAGTTCCTCAAGCTTGAAATTGGCGTCTTGGCGCAGCGTGTGGCCATTCATCTGAGCCAATGGCGTAAGCCAGTCGGTTTTTACCTTGATTTTTTTTACGCGCTGCGAATCAGGAAGCAAGTGTATCATCCTGATAGTCTTCATCATCTACGCTGAGCGAGTCATTGCGTGTATTTTGTGCAGACAGTTGGACTGGACCGCAGCAATGGAAAAGAAAGAAAAAAACAGCGGAAATGAAGCCCATCAACACCCTCCCCGAACGCGTTTTGACCGGGTTCGGGAAGGGTAGATGGATGTGGGACTGCTTCATTGCCAATTGTTTTCTCAGGAATTGTCTTCCTGAATCATGCGGCTGAGGATACGTGTGAGCTTGGGCTCAGCCTTGATGGCGGTGTCAATGATGTCAGGCACGTTGGCGGGCTCAAGGTGATCGGGATCACAGAGGTCAGTCACGACCGAGATCGCAAATGTGCGAAGGCCCATGTGGTTGGCGACGATGACTTCCGGAACGGTACTCATGCCGACCACGTCGGCACCGATCATGCGCAGGAAGCGGTATTCTGCACGGGTTTCCAAGTTGGGACCCGAAACGCTCACGTACACGCCCACATGCGCACGAATGCCTTCTTCCTTGGCGATCGCGACTGCACGGGCCACGAGCCCTGGATCATACGGACGGCTCATATCTGGGAATCGCGGTCCAAATTCATTAACATTCGGTCCTGCAAGCGGATTCTCGGCTTGCATGTTGATATGGTCATCGATGATCATCAGGTCACCTTTTTGGTAGCTCAGGTTCATGCCCCCTGCCGCATTGCTGATGTACAACGACTGAATTCCAAGCAAGCGCATGACACGAATCGGGAATGTGATTTCGGCCATATCATAGCCTTCGTAGTAGTGAAGGCGACCCTGCATGGCCACCACTTGCTTTTCGCCGATGGTGCCAAAAATCAATTTGCCGAAGTGGCTTTCTACTGTGCTGACCGGGAAATGCGGAATAAAATTGTAGGCAATTTCCTTTTCGATTTTGATTTCATTGACCAGACCGCCAAGGCCCGTGCCCAAGACGATGCCTACTTGTGGTTGACCGGTGTAATGCTGGCGGATGTATTGAACCGCTTCTTTGTAACGCTCCATTTTAAATCTTTGGTGTGATATTTTTGATTTTCCGTTCCACTTCTTCCCAACCATTCGATGGCGACATGCCGACCTCCAAGTAGAAAAGGGGAAGCGCTGCATGGTTTTTTATCCAAGGCAACGCTTTCAACCGAAAAAAGTCCTTTTCCGTGGTCAGGATCAAAGCGGGGGCCAATTTACCCTTAATTTCTGTTTGCGCCTCAAAGCCCTTGAATAAATTCTCCAGCTCATGCTCCGAATAGTCGTGGTGGTCAGGGAAGGCGGCAAAGTCATTTAGGTTCATTCCCAGGGACAAAATCGTTTGTTGAAAATGTGCATTGTTGCCAAGCCCCGAAAATGCGTTTACCTGCATTCCTTTTAGCTCTTCAAGTGGGATCGCTCCTGATTTTTCGGGGAAGAATGGATGCAAGCTGATCGGTCTCATGGCCATTTGGGCGATCGAAAGGGATGGAAAAGCTTCTTGCAGGATGTTTTTTGCAGCATTTGCCGTTGAGTCATCAGCAAACTTCGTGAGCACGAGTGCATGTGCCCGTTTCAATCCACCGAGGGGTTCGCGCAATCGACCTGCAGGTAGAAGGCCATCGGCTGTCGGCATGCGGGTCACGTCGATCATCACAAGGTCGAGGTCACGCCTGATACGGCGGTGTTGAAAGGCATCATCCAAAACCAAGACATCAATCGCGCGAATAGCTCGAAGCCGGTTGGCGCCTTCGACGCGGTCTTCACAGACTGCTACGGAAACGTTGGGAAACTTGGATGCAACTTGAAAGGCTTCGTCTCCATATAAATCGGCAGATCCTCCCGGAAACGGCTCCACCAAGGCAAAGCCTTTGGATTTGCGACCATAACCGCGCGAGAGATATGCAGGACGAAGACCCATTTCGAGGAGTTTTGCAAGCAAAAACTCGGCCATGGGTGTCTTTCCGGTGCCGCCGACGGTAATGTTTCCGATAGAAATGACAGGAATGCCAGCTGAATACGTTTTTTTCCAGCCCCAATCAAAGGCCAAGTTGCGAAGGGATAGAATTCCGCCGTACAACCAAGAAAACGGTAACATCAGGATTTTTCCTGCCTTCATTCGCGAAAATTAAGGAAAACATAGCTTACAGCGTAGTTTGGAATGCAGGCAAAGAGGAATCCTGAACCAATCAAACTATCTGTATGACTTTTTCGTTTGTATTCAATGAGCGATTCAGGCAATCATGGTGATGATTGTCAGGCGCGCAAATTGCGCACGATTTAATATCTTTGGAGCGATGGTTCGCAAAATCGGCATTCTCTGTTTGTTATCGGTCTGTTTGGTCGCGGGTTCTGCCCACGCACAGCTGAAACGTGTCTATCAACTTTCAGGGTTGATCGTTAACCGGGCCACCCATGAGGCGGTCCCCTACGTGCAAGTGCGCATCAACAACAGCCGGCGCGGCACCGTGGCCAATGGGGACGGCTTTTACAGCATCCCTGTGGTTGAAAACGATACCATTTATTTCTCTTCGCTGGGTTTCCTTACCACCCAATTTGTCTTTGCGGACTATATGAAGGAATACCAAGGTGATGCAAACTCCGCCTACGTATATGCGATCAACTACCTTGAAGAGGATTCGATCCTGATTTCCGGAATTACCATTTTTCCCTACAATACCCCTGGCAAGCTGCGTACTGCGATTATTGAAACGGAGGTTCCTGAAGATGTCGAAAGTGCCAATGCCCGCCATAACCTGAGTCCAAAGACCATGGATGTCCTGATCGGTGGTCTCAAGGTCGATGAAGGAGAGCGAATCATGGTCGCAAGACAACTTTATTATAACCAGCAGATGCACAAGCATGTGGCCCCTACGATGCCCTTGTTTGATCCGATTGCCGTCTATCAACTGCTCCGCTACATCAACGACAAAACCAAGGCCCGCAAGGAAAAGGATCTCAACTACTGGAACGACTAAAGCTCCCTTTTTTCTTCGAATCCCATTGATTGGAAGCTTTTCCAGCGCAGTGCGCAGCCTTTTTCCAGAAGTTCTGCTGGTTCAAAATGTTGCTTGATCTCCAAATTGAGTATATCGAAACCGATATGTTTGCTTTTTGGGTTTCGAAGCATTCGTCATCTTGAACAAGATTGCCTGAATCAAGATCAAAATACCGCCTTGAGTCGTCATTTCTCAGCAAGCCCGTTGGAATAATTGCCAATGCGTCCCTTGCTGTGTTTTTGATTTGAAATCGGCCTTCCGGGCCAACCAAATGTGCAAATAGGATTTGTTGGTCGTAACCTTCCCTGCATGTCCATTCCGCAGCAGGCAACTTCCATTCTGAGCGTGCGTGTTGCTTTAGGCCTTGGCCGAATAGGCTTCTGCTTGGAATTGAACCCCAAAATTCTGGCTTCGCTTGAAGGTTCGTTTTGAGGCTTTCTACTCCAGGTGAATGGATTCTCGAAGCCCAGTTGCACTTGTTGAGAAGGTTTCATCCCAAGTAACCAAGCCTGTACAAAATCAAAAAAGCGGACCGAAGCCCGCTTTTTTGAAATTTTTGCCAATCGATTAACGAATGATCGTCACCGTGCCTGACTTGCGCACTTTGGTTCCGCTCCACTCAACCGCATTGATCACGTAGGTGTAGGCATCTTCGGGCATGTCTTTACCATCCCATTTGAAGCTCAAGTCATCACTTGAGAAGACCAATTTGCCCCAGCGATCAAAGATGTCGATGTGGAAGGTCGTAATCAAGGTGGTAAATACTTCAAAGTAATCGTTGAGTCCGTCTCCGTTGGGCGTGAAAGCCGTTGGGACGAAGATGTGGACGATTTTGTTGACTTTGATGTACATCGGCAAGGAGATGACGCGCATACATCCATCTGCATTGTAGATGGTCAATGTCACGTCGTAGGTACCTTCTTCGCTGTATTGATGCACGGGATTGACGTCGGTAGAAGTGGACCCATCGCCAAAGTCCCAGAGGTAGGAAGTGATCGGGCCGAAAACCTCGCGGTCAACCGTGAATTCGACGACAGCATTGGGAAGGTCAACAACCTGTGAGTTCACATGGAAGTCAACATTTGGGAGGCCACGGACAATCGCAAACACTGGAACCTTGGGTGAAAGGCAGCCGTCAATGTCACGTAGGCCAACAAAATAGACCGTTGTTGCTTCAAGGGGTGGCGTGGTAAAGTATTGGTTACCTACCCAGAATGGGTCTTCGGTAGCGTCAATGCTGTAAAACCACTCCAAAGTGCCAAGACTTGGGTCAGGATTTCCTGCGTACAGTGTTGCCTGCTCGCCGTAGCAAACTGTGTCATTCACCGTAATCGGCAGTGTAATCTGCGGTACGTTTACCGGGATCACAATGGTGGTTACACACCCGCGGCTCGTGGTTACGGTCAAAGTGACCGCATAACTGCCCGGTTGGGTGAAGCTGTGAATGGGATTTACAAGTGTCGACGTGTTGTTGACTCCTGAAGCTGGATCACCGAAATTCCAGTTGTGGAGATCCAATGTTGTGCCATTTGGATCTGTCAGGCTCGCTTGTGATGTAAACGTGGTAATGGTATTCCAGCAGCTGTGATCCCATGTGAAATCGGCAACGGCGTTGGGGAATACGATGACCGTTTTGGTGCGGCTATTGGTGCATCCATTGGCATTGGTCACGGTCAAGGTCACGTTGTAGAGACCTGGGCCTGGGAACAAATTGGTAGGATTCTGCGCGTTGGACGTTTGGCCAGAACCAAAGTTCCACTGCCAAGAAGTGATCGGCGACTGCGATGTAGATGCATCGGTAAACACCATGGTGGTACCGTCACAAACATCGTCGAAATTGAAATCTACCTGTGGCAGTGGGTTCACAATCACGCTTTCGGTGACAGTGTCGCGGCAGCCGTTGGCACTTTCAATGATCAGTTGCACATTATAGGTACCGGCTGCGGTGAAAGCATGGGTGGGGTTTTGAACCTGTGAGATGTTATTCCCTTGGCTCAATGGGTCATTGAAGTTCCAATTCCATGCTGTGATTCCACTTGGGCCTGATCCAGCGATGGTGCTCAGGTCTTGGAAGGTGGTGGTATTCCCGATACAAACCGTGGTATTGCCAAAGTCTGCGACCGGTTTGTTGTGCAAGTTCACAACATAAGTTGCAGCAGGACCAGGGCAGCCGTTTTGGCTAGCTACGACGCTGACCGTGGTGCTGTTCATTACGTTGTTGACGGTGATCGACTGCGTACTTGCACCGGTGCTCCAGAGCCAGCTTGAGCCACCTGCTGCTGTCAGCACGGTCGAACCGCCTGGGCAGACACTGTCAACACCTGTAATGATTGCCGTTGGGCCAAAGGATACGTTGACCGTTGCAGAGGCTGGGGGGCTTGCGCAACCGTTGCCATTGACGATAACCGTGTACGTCGTTGTGGAGTTGGGGCTCACCGTGATGCTCGGTGTTGTTGCGCCTGTGCTCCAAAGGAACGTGGTGCCGCCACCCGCTGTGAGGGTTGTGCTTTGACCGTTACAGATGTTCAAGTTACCTGCAATCGTAGCCGTTGGCACAGGATAAACGACGACGGTAACATAGTCGATCGAGGTACAGAATCCAGAGGTAGCCGTCACTGTGTAGTTAAACGTCTGAGGAACGTTACCAGGCAGCGTGAACTGGAAAGTAGGCGTTGCGATTGCTGGATTGCTCAGGCCTGTCGAAGGGAACCATGAGTAGGTCTGACCCAGCGGCAGGTTGGCATTCCCCAATTGAATAGGCAAGCCAGAGCAAATCGAAATGTCAGGGCCACCGTCAGAGGTTGGACCGTTAGGGATAATCACGACGGTGGTCAGGTTGCTCACGCAACCAAAGGCGTCGGTGATTTGCACATTGACGTTGTAGGTGCCCGGACCTGGGTAGGTGTGATTAAATGTCTGCGTTGTATTGTTGGGGTTGACGTTCAAGTTGCCGTCTCCCGACCATACATATTGGTATGGGCCGGTGCTACCTGTACCAGGGTTGGCCGAGAGGGAAACGTTGGTACAACCCGTCGGAGTCGCTGTAATTCCCGCACCCGGTAATCCGCCGACCACGTTAATGGTGATGGTAAACTGATTTTGACCAGGAATTGGGCAAGCATTGTCGCGAATGGTCACCAAGAAGGTGTAAACGCCCGTGGTGGTTGGCTGCCAGTTGAAGTAGGCAGTTGGCAAGGCACCTGTAAGGGTATCAATCTGCGTGGCGTTGCTGTTGGTAAATGTAGCGCCAGGGATGTTTTGGTTCCAGAACACGGTATGTGTTTGACCAACGTTGGGGTCTACGGTCGGAATCTGGAAGCTCACTGTTGTCCCTGCACACATGGTGACGGAGAATGGGCTTGTTGCAGCGCCACCGGTCACGTTGGAGATACCCGGAGTCGTAGGGACCGTATTGTTGGGGCAAGGAATCACCGTCATCTGAATATCGCGAACGATCGTGTTGATGAGGACACCGTTTCGCCATTCTCCAACATACACGCAAAGCACGGCAGTCAATATGTTGCCTGGTTGCGGCACAACCGTGATGTCACCCGTAGTTGGGTTGATGGAAACGTTCCAACTGCTGCCAAGTGGCGCATTTTGGGAAAAGCCTGCAGCGTAGGTGACGAGTGTATTGGGAAGCGTATTGTAACATGGGCCAAGGCTGTAGGAAAGCGAGTCATTTTCAGGGTCAAATGCACCTTGATTGAAGGTGTAGGGTTGGCCTTGGCAAATATAAGGCACTGGAGGATTGGAGAATTGTGGGGAGCTGTTACACGGTGTGATGTTCGTGTTCAGTGTGGTCGCATTTGTTGCAATCTGCTGCCCACCAGGGTTGTTGAGGGAAGTAATTGTCGGATTTCGGCAACACTCTGTCCACGTGATCGTGAAGATACAGTTGGGAACGTTGCATATATTATAATCTCGATACCAGAAAAATTCCTCAACACCGTTGATCGCTGCACCTGGGTTGGTGCAACGTGTGGGCGCACCCGGGCAAACCGGTGTCACCTCTGTTGTCACCTGAGCAGACCATCCGCCAAGCGCTTGCGGTTGGCCGCAGCCTGGAGTCTGAGCGACAAAGTTCACGTTGGTACCAATGAAGTTGGAGCCCGTACAGTCCCGGTATGCCCGCAAAAGCACGCGAATGGTGCAGTTGTTGAGACACTGGTAGACCAAGTCCACCCCCATCAAGTGGGTGGCTTTTGCTTGCTGTGGCGCCACAAATGTGCTTGCAATGAGCGCGAAACAAGCGATGAAAAATACTGATATCCTCTTCATGCCAAATTAATTTCAAGTGTTGGGGGCGGCAAAGCCCGAATCAAACTTAGAAAACTGAAAGCAAAAATTGCTGAGAAGAAATTGTCCGATACAAAAATTGATAAAAAAACTAAGAAGCTAACTGCTATGTGCTTGAGCAGCTAAAATTCTCGCTCGATTGGTAAATATACCGAATGAGCAGTCTCTTTCGGCGGTGAATCTCCTTTTTCCAATTCCCAACGGTAACACATCCTCAACCTGATCGGCCGATGACTTCGGCCGGAAAATCTCCCAAAATTGCCTTTTTTTATGGAAATTTCAACGTTCCGACCAGATGTAAGTGGATTTTGGAGTCCCTGTCGAATTTGCCTCGGCTGAACTTGAAGTGTGAACGGCACAATTCGGCGAATTTTCAGACATCGACTTGTCGGCTGCAAGACATCGTGGTTGGTATTCTAAGTCAGGAAGGTTAAATTTGAGAGAGGTAGCCATTGAGTACCCCGACTTGACCTCCATGCTTGGATCCAATTATATGCACCTTCAATGCAGAGTGGCGATTTGCAGCCTACTCATTGGATTCCTTTGCCTTTTTTCCGGAAATGTGAGGGCAGGCCATATTTCTGGGGTCGATGTTGGATATGAATGCATCAACGGTTGCACCATCAGGGTTCATTTTCGAGCCTATCGGGATTGCAGTTCTCCCATCACAAATGTCTCACCGATCGGGACACTTTCCATCGTTGCCGACAGTGGTTGTCCCATTCCCCCGCGCATGGGGCCATGGGTCAATGCTTCCAACTTGGAAGTAACTCCAGTCTGCCCTGGCACCCCGACCCGATGCAATACCCCCAATGCCGCGATCAATGGCATCATGGAGCATTACTGGTATGCAGATTTTGACTTTTGCTCGGCCACCTGCTCCACCTATACCATTCAATGGCAGACATGCTGCCGCAACGGGAACATTTCGACCCTCTTTCTCCCCAATTCGGTGGGTTTGTATGCTTCAACCACCGTCAATCCCTTCTTGTCTCCTTGCAATAGCGCGCCGACCTTCAACAGCCCTCCCGTGTTGTTCATTTGCCAAGGGCAAAGCTATTTCTTCTCCCAAGGCGCGACGGACCCAGACAACGATTCGCTTTCTTATTCCCTGGGCCCATGTTTGGGCAGTGCCAATACTTCCGTGCCTTACCTTCCATTTGCAAATCCATCGCAGCCGCTTACCGGCGATTGGGAGGTGATTTTGGATTCTCTTACCGGCGACTTGGTCATTCGCCCCGACCTCAATGGTCCTTTCCCGGGTAGCCTTCAGACAGGTGTGCTCTGCGTGTATGTCCAAGAATGGCGCGCCGGCCAACTCATCAATACGATTGTGCGGGATTTGCAAATCACAGTCATTCCCTGTGCCGCTAATGACCCGCCGGTGACACTGGGCGTGGTGAACTTGTCTGGAGGGTTACAGCTCAACCATTTCGCGGTGAGCACCTGTGTCGGCGCGACGGTTTGCTTTGATATGCGTATTACGGATTCAGATCTGCTTCAGACACAGACAGTTTGGTGGAACCAAAGTCTTGCTGCGATGGGAGCCACCTTTACCCTCGCTTCCAATCCTACCATCACCGACACAGTGATTGGCCTCATGCCTACGGTGAGATTTTGTTGGACGCCTCCCATTGCGGGCAATTTTAATTTTGGTGTGATCATGCGGGACGATGCTTGCCCTACCTATGGGATCAGCCAATACAATTTTCAGATTGAGGTAAGCCAAATGCAGGTGCAGGCGCAGGATTCTGTGACGGGATGCAAGGTCGTCTCGCTTTGTGCGATTCCTCAAGGCGGCAATTTTCCCTATCATTATCTTTGGACCGGCGTCGGTGGGCTATCCACCAATGCGGGTTACCAAGACAGTTGCTTGGCGCATTCCTATCCGAGTTCAGGTTCATTTCCCTACACCTTGCTACTTGAGGACGCCATTGGATGTACAGCTGTTTGGCAAGATACCGTGGTGATTCCCAACAATGTGCTTGCCGACGCTGGGCCTGACATGGCGACGTGTGCCAATCAGCCGACGGTGATCGGAAATCCGCCGCAGCCAAGCCAACTGCTCACTTACAATTGGTCACCCTTGATCGGCCTTACCAATGCCAATGCGGCGCAGCCGACGGTTACCTTGTCCAACAATACATTGCTCCCGCAACAGCAGGCCTATATTTTGGCCATTACCGACACGGTAACCTTCTGCGTCGATGAAGATACGATGGTGATGACGGTCTATCCGATTCCGTCTTCGCCCTTCAACTTGATAGACAGTGTTTGCCAGGCCGAGGTTGTCGGTATTCCTTATTTGGGAACGAGCGGACCTGGCGCAAACTATGCCTGGACGTTTGCAGGTGGCATTCCTGCCTTGGCGGGGGGGCAAGGACCACACCAAGTGTCTTGGGCGCAACCCGGCCCGCACGAGGTCACGCTAACGGTGACGGAAAACGGCTGCGTTTCCCCGACTGAGCGTGACACCGTTTTTGTAAGAACCAACCCGACGGCTGTGATCGGTCCCGTGTTGAACCAATGTTTGGTTGGAAACAGCTTCAATTTCCAGAATTTAGGCAATTTTGGAATGGGGGCCACGCATGCATGGTCATTTTGGCCCAATGCGACACCCTCGGTAAGTGCGCTTCAAAATCCAACGGGAATCGTATTTGGAACAGCAGGTCCTAAATTGATTACCCTGCTTACAAGTGACCAAAGCTGTTCCAGCGAGCTGGATAGTCTGTATTTGGAGGTTTACCCCGATCCCGACGCCTTGTGGGCCGTTTTGGGAGGCGTGCAATGTTTTAATGGAAACAGCCACCAATTCGTCGCAAATGCCGGGAATGGCGCCCTCGCAACCTATCAATGGACTTTTCAGGATGGAAGTCCGGCGACAAGCACCGATACTTTGCCGATCGTTTCCTTTCTCAGTCCCGGACCGAAACTTGTGACCTTGACGGTTACTGCTTTTGGATGTACCGCCTCGCATTCCAGCACGGTCATGGTCTATCCGGAACCAACCGTCGCTGCGGGGCCAGATATGTCGTTTTGCGAAGGTGACGGAGGTGTTGATGTCTTTGCGACGACATCTGGCGGTACCGCACCCTTTTATTACACTTGGACTTGCAATGCGCTCAGTGGATTCTGTGGGATCGACAGTGTTTTCGACGATGATCCGCATGTAAATCCCAGTAATTCAGCTGTTTATTTTGTGCAAGTGGTGGATGCCAATGGTTGTACCAGCAATTTGGATTCGCTGATGGTGACTGTTTTGGACAAGCCATCGGTCAATGCCGGACCAGATTTGAGGCTATGTGGCTTGAATGCTCCCTGTCAGGTGCTGTTGCCGACCGTGATGGGGCAGGGTCCTTTCTCCTTCGAATGGTTTCCCGCTACCGGCCTCAACGATTCCAGTTTGTTCAATCCATGTTCAAGACCTGATACCACGACCATATATGTGTTGGTCGCGACGGACCTTTCCAATGGATGCAGCAGCGATTACAATACCTTGGATACACTCAGCTCGGTTGTGGTGCATGTCAATCCCGTACCTGTTGCAGATGCTGGGCCCAACGTCGCGTTATGCCCGGGTGATACGGCGATTCTGCAAGGGACAGGAAGCGGCGCGGGGCCGGCCTACCAATATCAATGGACGCCTTCCAATTCGATGGTTTTGGCAAATGTGCCTAGCCCTCAAGCCTTTCCTGCCATGACGACGACCTATACGTTGGTCGTTTGGAGCAATGGTTGCCCTAGCGCGGCCGACACCGTGCAGGTACGCGTGCATACGACCCCATCGGTCGATGCAGGTTGGGACAGGGACATTTGTCTTGGCGAAAGCGTGATCCTTGATGCCATGGCTGGGGGTGACAGCACTGCGCAATACACGTATCAGTGGTCCACGGCTATCGGCTTGAATGACCCCAATATCGAGGATCCCATTGCCACACCACCGCGAAGCACCACTTATTTTGTAGTTGCGACCTCCAATTGGGGCTGCAGCAGCTCAGCGGACTCAGTGACGATTTCGCTGAGGCCAACGCCAGTGGCCAACGCGGGTGCAGACACGACGGTTTGTTTTGGAAGGCGCTTGAATTTGAACGGCAGCTATTTTTATGGAGAGACGGATTCGGTCGCGGATCCTTCCGAAATTCAATTTGATTGGACTCCGGGGGTTTTGTTGAGCGATTCAGGGATTGCCACACCGTTGCTTGCGCCGGTTGTATCCGGCATGTATTATCTCACGGTCACGCACCAGGATTGTCAAACAATTGATTCCGTGTTGGTTTTGGTGATACCTGAGCTCAATGCCGGAATTGCAGCAGATACCGCGGTGATTTGCCGAGGAGATTCCCTTCAATTCACAGGTTTGGGTGGCTTGGGTAATCCGACGTATCAGTGGTCTCCCGCAAATGGGTTGGACGATCCGAATGTTGCGGCTCCTTGGGCCTTCCTTTCAGATAGCACGGAGATCCAACTGATTTTGTCAGAAGCGGGCTGCAGTGACACTGCTTATTTGGACATTTCAGTGATTCCAAGCCCCGTGGCGGCCTTTTTGCATTCTTCGGAAACCGGATGCGCGCCGCTGGAATTGAATGTGCAACAGACAAGCAGTGACGCCCAAGGTTTCATTTGGGATTTTGGGGATGGAGCAGCCGTATCCAATCTCCCGACAACCACACATATATATGATGTGCCAGGCACTTATTCGCTGCAATTCACTGCCTTGCACCAAGGTGCCTGCAGTTCACAAGCCTCCAATCTTACGGTCACGGTTTTTCCAGCTCCCTCGGCCGAGGTGCAGGCCGTTCCGGATTTTCCAGCGCTGCTTTACCTGCCGGAAGCCATCCTTTCCCTGCAAGAATTCAACTCCGATGTTGTTTCGAGCACCTGGGATTTCGGGGACGGGATTCAGCTACAAGGCCAATCAGTGACCCATGAATACCTCGCCGCAGGATTTTACAACGTCGTCGTGCATTCAACCAATGCGCAGGGTTGCATGGCGCATGACACATTGGGCCCTTTTGAGGTCCGAGCCCCGGATTTGTTCATTCCCAATGTCTTCAGCCCCAATGGAGACGGGGTCAACGATGCGTTTCTTGTGAATTATTCAGGCGATCAACCGTTTACGCTCACCATTTTGGATCGATGGGGTTCATCGGTTTACCAGAACTTGCAAAAAAACGACGGTTGGGATGGCACGGTCAACGGACAAGCCGCACCTGCGGGAGTTTACTATTACAGCTTACGAATCGGAGGCAAAAGCTATTCTGGAGAACTAACGCTAATGCATTAGTGGCAAGAATTCATGCTGCACCAATGAAATCATACAAACGTACGTAGCCTAGAAATGGCTTTCACTGTTAAAAAGCAAAATTCCAATCAATCAAAGTCAGGCGTTGGAGATGTATACTTTTACCCCAAAGGCGATCAGGACAATCGCTGCTGTGCAAAAAAAGGAATACTTAATGACATTGGCACCGTTGCGAAATTTAAAAATGAGATGAGTGGCGGTGCAAGTGAAGGTGAAAATCATTGGGAGGAGCGCAGGGTACAGGGCCAAGCTTTCGGCAAGATTACCTTGCAATAAAGCCACAAAAGATCGCTGCATGCCGCATCCAAAGCATTCAATTCCTAAAAAGGACTTGTATGGGCAAGCCAAATAATGATTTTTGAACCAATCTACAATTGGATCCATCTTCAAGTACGCAACCCACAAATTGGAGAGAACCAAGTCATTGTGGCACGATAATTAACTATCTATACAAAGCGCCACTACTCGCCAAAGTGGCACCCATGATAGCAACGTAAACGATCAGGAAAATGATATAGGCGATTGACAATCCCAATCCTACAAAGGCACAAATCCTTCCTGCATTCAGGTTCTTGTAGGAACCAGCCGAGTAGTTGCTTGGATTATTCACATATTCCGAATTCGCTTTTCCGTACAAAACCAAAGCAATGACGGCACAGATGATACCCAGAACTCCGTAGCAAAAGCACCCGACAATTGACACGATACCAAGAACCAAGACTGCTGTTGAATTTGGGATCGGGATCGAGGATTGTCCACCACCGCCAAAACTTTGATTTGGATTTCCACCGTAAGGATTACCTTGATTTTCCATTTTTTGTTGGCTAAGAGGGTTTAATAATTAGTTGCTAGATTCTTAGCAAAACAAACCTAATCAGGAATTTCATACAAAAAAAATTTTCCGTCCGCTAGGCCACCAAAATTCCTCGGGGAGTGACTTTGTTTCTCTTTTGGATGCTGAATTCTTGGAAGATCGACCTTCACCGATAAAGGCAAAATCGCATTTCACTCCTTATTTTGCTTGTTTTTTTTCTTCCCTATCTTTACATGCGAAATGCATGGTTTGAATGAAAATTCTGTACTACTCACCCAACCCCAACCTGAATTTGAGTGATCCCGCCGGATACGGGACGCATATGCGGGAAATGATCAAAGCATTTCGCGCCTTGGGCCATGAGGTGGAGGTGCATATCATGGGCGGCACCGAGCCCAAGCCGAGTGTCGCAGCCAAACCCTCCCTGATGAAACGGTTAGCTAAGGTGGTCATTCCGGCGCGCCGTTGGCAGACCCTCAAGGACCAACGTCTGGAAGAATTTGACAACGATGCCTATGACCGTTTGCTCTTGAAAATGAGGGAATTCAAGCCCGACTTTGTCTATGAACGCGCCAATTATTTTCAAACCTCCGGTGTGAACGCGGCACGTAGATTGAAGGTGATGCATTTCCTTGAAGTCAATTCGCCGTATGTCGAGGAAAAAGTCGAATTGGAAGGTGATAGCGGCATGCTGGAAAAAGCACGCGAAAAAGAGGGCTGGCAACTGACCAAAACCGACCATGTTTTGGTGGTTTCATCCTCTTTGCGGGAGTATTTTCTGCATCAACACCGCGTGTACGCTGCCAAATTTTCCGTCGTCCCCAATGCAATTGACCCTGAAAAGGGAAAAGTGAATCCGCAGGATGTCGCTGCTGTCAAGTCCCAATACAATTTGGAAGGCAAAACCGTCGTCGGATGGGTGGGCTCGATACAGCCGTGGCACGGCGTAGAGACCTTGATTTCCAGCTTCGCAGTGGTCGCAAAGCAACGTGCCGACATTGCTTTGCTCGTCGTCGGAAGTGGCGAAACTATCGCCACCATGCAGAAACTCGCCGCCGAAAGCGGCGTAGCCGACCGCATTCATTTCACAGGATCCATACCGCATGCGCAGGTGTTTGCCCACATCGCTGCGATGGACATCGCCGTGTTGCCCGACACCAAATGGTATTGCTCGCCGATCAAAATCTTTGAATATGGCCTTCTGGGTAAGGCCATTGTGGCGACCCACCATGCAGCGGTTTTGGATGTAATGGTGCCCGATCAGGACGGCATCATCATCGAGCCGGGCGCCGAGCGCCTCCAAGCCGCCTTGTTGAAATTGATCGCAGATCCTGCCTTGCGCAGCCAACTCGGGGCGCATTGGCAGCAAAAAGTGTTGCGCTCCCATACCTGGGAAGCCAATGCCCGGCGGGTATTGGAACTCTTCGAATTTGCCCAAACCAGCGTCGCAAGGTGAAAATGCAGGTCGACGTGGTGATGCTCGCCTACACCGGCAGCAGCGACATTTTCGAAATGAATGCCAAGGCGATTTCCTCCTTGCGTGCATCCGAGCCTGAAATCGAATTCAACGTTTTTCTCCTCGAAAGCAATGCGAATTTCATCCACATGGGCTGGCGTTACGATGCTGCGACACAGGTGATTTACCCCAAGGAGCAATTCAATTTTAACAGGTTCAACAACATCGGCTTGGCACTTGGCAAAGCCGAATGGGTGGTTTTCAGCAACAATGACGTTGTTTTTCATCCCGGTTGGTTTTCTGCGATGATGACCGTGCAGCAGGAGCAGCCGCAGATTCGTTGCTTTTGTCCCGTGGATGTCGCGTCCAAACATACGCCTGAAGGTACATTTGAAAAGGGAGAGCGCTTCAGGATCGGCCATTTGGTCAGGGTGACCTTCACAGGATGGTGTTTTGTCGTGCAGCGTTCGGTTTTTGAGGAGACCGGACCGTTTGACGAACGCTTTGACTACTACTTTGCCGACGACGATTTTACGATGCAACTGCGGAAACAGGACATTTTGAATGCCGCCGTGCCCGATTCCTTCGTCACCCACCTTGCCCACGTAACGAGCCGAAAAAACGCATTGGACATATCCGAGAAGTTCAGAAGCGACCAAAAAGCCTTCCAAAACAAGTGGGGTTCCCAACGATTCATCGCTTGGAAGAACCGCCTGACCGAAAAAGTGCTGCGACCTTTGGGATTGAAGGCATTAATTCGGCAACTTTACCGCCACAATTAGGGCATGTCGACAGTAGAGACTTTATACAAGGAAAAAGGGAAGGTAGAAAAATACTATACCCTGTGTCGCGACGATGTCGTTCGGTTTCTGACCAAGTTCTTGAAAAAGAATGACCGGAAGCTTGTTCGCGTTTTGGAAATCGGCTGCTCGGGCGGTGGTACCGGCAGGCTGATGAAGGAGAAGTTCGGCGTAGAATTTTACGCTGGGGTCGAACTGATGCCTGATGCTGCGAAACAAGCGGCGACAAATATCGATTGGGTCAAATGCGACAACATCGAGGAAATGATCGACCAAGGTCGCCTCGGTGAATTGCCCGAAGGGAAATTTGATGCGATTCTGTTTTTGGACGTCCTCGAGCACCTTTACAATCCTTGGGAAGTCGTCGATGCGCTGCCAAAGTTGCTGAATCCGAATGGGATTTTGGTCGGCAGTATCCCCAATGCCGGCAATCTCTACATTCTCTGGAAACTGATGCGCGATCAGTTTGAATATGAAGACGAAGGGCTGCTGGATCGCACGCACCTTCGGTTTTTTACGCTGCAAACGATCAAAAACATGCTGCGCAAGCATTTTGACCTGATCTTCTTGGACAGCAACCATGACACTTGGAAGACCATGAACTGGCAGCAAAAATTCTTCTACATCCCGACATTGGGGCTGTGGAAGCGGCTGTTCATCCGGCAATACCTCTTCATCGGGCAAGTCAAAAAAGCTGAATGATGGGGAAAGTTGGCGGCAATATTCAGAAAATCCTGGTGACAGGCGGGGCCGGATTTATCGGTTCGGCCGTGATCAAGGCATTGCAAACCTTCCCTGTGGAATTGCTGGTCATTGATGACCTGAGTTTTGGCAACCGTGCCTTTGTGAATTTGCCGGATTCGCATTTTCGGGTGCTGAATATTCTGGACAAAGGAGGGGGTAAATGCCGTTTTTGACGAATTCAAGCCTGATTGGGTGATTCATCTGGCAGCTGTGCATTTTATTCCTTGGTGCAATGCCCATCCCTACGAGGCGGCTGACATCAACATTCGCGGAACGATGCATGTCTTGGATGCTGCCAAGCGGGTAGGGGTGAAGGGTGTTTTGTTTGCTTCGACGGCAGCGGTTTATCCGATTGCAGATGAGGCGGTTGGCGAGACGCATCCGACGGGGCCGCTCGATATCTATGGATTGACCAAGCTCACCGGGGAGCGGCTTTGCCATGAATTTCACCTCGAATCGGGGATTGCGACGGTGGTTTGCCGGTTTTTTAATGCATTTGGCCCGAATGAAACCAATCCGCATTTGATTCCGGAGATTGCAGCACAAATCAACGCCGGTGCTCGCGTGCTAATGCTGGGCAATCAGGCGCCCAAGCGCGACTTCATCCATACGAGCGACATGGCGCGTGCTGTGATTTCGCTTTTGGAAACCTTTGAATCCGGATTCGACACATTTAACCTCGGCCGCGGCATCGAATACAGTGTTTTGGAAATTGCAGCGGCCTTTGGCAACGCTTTGGGCGAAGCAGTGCGCGTAGAAATCGATCCTGCCAAAGTGCGTAAAACGGATCGCCTGCACCTGTTGGCGGATATTTCGAAACTCAAAGCCTTCACGGGCTGGGAACCTTTGGTCGGAATTGACGACGGAATTGCGACGCTGATTGAGCGTTGACAATTCGGCAGGGACCTAGATGCCCTTTTCCTTTTCCTCCAGCAAAACCTCTTCTTCCTCTTCACGTTTTTTGCGGGGCACGTCCGTGGACGCGTCCAAAGCAAATGGCGGCGGTGCCATGATGCGTCCGGGCAAATCATGCTCAGGCGTCTGCACCTTGACAGGGTTGCGCTTTCGGTCTTTGTCGGCGGAGGATTTCATGGAATTTTCGCACTATTTCGTGAGAACCAATTTAGACAGAAATTGGGCGTTTTGCAATGCAAATTCCTGTAAATCAGAATCCATGACTCAGCCCGCAATCGCCTTCAAAATCCGTTGATGGATTTCCGCGATGGAGAGCATGGCGTCGTTGGCATCGTGGCAGACCACGTTGACGATGCTGTCATCGGTGGCGACCAAGTTCTCATACTCTTGTTTCACAGCACGTTGCAGCGAAAAGTCCTTTTCATGGATGTCGTGTGCGCCAGCGAGGTAGTCGCGGGCTTGCGCGGCCATTCGGGCATTCAAGGCCTTCTCAGTAAAGGAAAACGGAACGGATAGATGGATGCTGAAATCGGGCTTGGGAATGCGGTTATAGTTGAATTCGAAGTCGAGGATCCACTTTCTGAGTTCGGCTTTTGCCTCGGGATCGCTGAGTTTGGCGCATTGGAAGGCGATGTTGCTGAAGACATAACGGTCACATAGGACGGAATAGCCCTCGGCAAGCCATCCTTCGATCGTCGCGGCAAATTCCTTGCGGTCCTCGGCAAAGAGCAGGGCGACAAATTGCGGATGCACCTCGGTGACGGCGCCAAATTCGCCACGCAGGAACCTTGCAATAAGCTGCCCAAACACGCCTTCGTTGTGCCGCGGGAAGTGAATAAACCGCGTTTCTATGCCCTGCTCCTTAAAATGAGCGATCAACAATTCGATTTGTGTTGACTTTCCGGAGCCGTCGAGCCCTTCGATCACAATGAATTTCCGCCCTTGGTGCAGTGTCTCTTGCATACGCTGGCGAATATCGGGATTTTTTGGATGGTTCAAGAATTGCATTCGATAGCAACGCAGAGCTAGGATTGGCTAACTGAAACTAGCTTTTCACTAACTGAGAGCTGTATTTCGCTGCTTCAAGGCTATATTAGACGCTGTGAACCGAAGGACCGGGAATGCTGGACTGACTTTTGAGCTTTGTTTTGGGGAAGTGCGCCTGCTATTTCTCCTTCTGCTCTTTTGTTTGCCGCTTGCCGGATTAGCGCAAGATCCTTATTACCGACTGATCAATGACGCGGACGGCCTGCCCAACAACTCCATTTACGGGCTGTTTCAGGACTCCAAAGGATTTATCTGGATCACGACCGATGATGGACTTTGTCGCTACGACGGCCATTCCTTCAAGAGTTTTTTCTCGACCTCACAATCATCCAAGGCGGGATCCAACATCTTCGAAGATCCGCTGCACCGGATTTGGTATGAAAACTTTGACGGTCAACTTTACCATGTTTCCGGCGATACTTTGGTCACCCTCCCACAGGATTCCTTGCGCGGGTACATGCGGGCGGGACATCTGGGAACTGGCTCTTGCTTCCCTCCGAATCGAAATTGGTCGCTTTGATCTTCGAAGCCTTCAAAAAGCCAAAGGGTTTGAGAGCGACCCAACAGGATACGGAGTCTCCGGAATTTACGGACAAGGAAAATACTGGATTTGGGGGGGCATGCACAAAAGTGTGGATTACACTTCTCATCATGAGACAATTCCGTCGCTGACGGAAACGGAGATCCATTGATCGGAATGGCTTTCGACTACCTGGGCCAAAGATTGTCTTCTGCTACCAACAGCCAAGGAAAGGGAATTTGGAATGTTGATGGCCCGGTTTTACGAAAATTTGCGGGTCTGAGCGGCATCGCGGATATTCAAACCCATGCCTTTGCCAATGGAAAGATCTGGATCTGCTATGTCCGCGGCATGGAGGTGATCAACGCTGAAACTGGTAAACAGGAGGGCGGTCATCTTTATTTTCGACAAAAGCATATCGGCATTTTTAATTGACAATGAAGGGAACCATTGGTTTGGGACACAGAATGAAGGGCTGATGATGGTTCCTGACTTTGACTCAAGACGTATTTTATCGCCATCCGGCTCGGGCTTGAAGCGATTGGTATTGACAGCCAATGGTTTGGTTGCCGGTAGCCAAGATGGCCAATTGTTACGCCTTGATACCGCAACGGGGAAATTTGAGGAGTTGTACCGCCATCCAAGTGGGCATGCGATCGATTTTTTGATGAATGATGGGAATTGTCTTATCGACGGGGCGCCCACCGCTAATTTTTATCAATTTGGTCTTGTGAAGCCCGCCGCGGATCACGCCTTTGCGTTGAAGGATGCCATTCGCGTTTCCAAACGTTACCTTGCGGTGTGCACACCAAATTCGGGTGGCCTTGTACCGGCTTGAAGGGGGATGCGTCTGAATCTGATCCATGGGATATCATGGCAAAAAGTATTCGAATTCAATGAATCAGTCTTACGGAGTGTTTTTAGACGGGACGTGGCCCTGTTGCTAGCCGATCAAGGCGCCATCTATTTTGCAACGAGCAATGGCTATGATGTTGAAGCCCAAATGATCGAAATCGGAGCTCGAAATTAAATGAGGGTACCCATTCTACGCAAGCCAATTGCAGGTCTGCCGGGGATCGGATTTATGCACTAAGCACGCAAGGTTCCTGTTTGTAATCGACGAAAAGGGTCAGCTTTTCCCCATCGACGACCTCCCCTTCAAAGGCCCCTATCTCAAACTCAGGAACCTGATGGAGGCAAAATGTACCTTCTGGGGCGAAAAATGTTGATGGTTCTGACTGAGGATGGCAATCAACTTCAATTTGAAAACGTGATTACGGGGCTGCATTCCGGCAGTGTGAATGACATGGCGATCTTCGACGGCAGTTTGGTGCTCGCCGCCGAGGAAGGGCTGATTTTGCTCAACCCAAATGAAAAGGCGGTCTCCGTGCAGCCACAAGTGTGCATCACAAAGCTGGAAATTTCCGGCAAATCCTATGCTCCTGACGCGCTCGTTGAAGTCGATTACTTGGAAAATGACGTCAAAATCGATTATTCTATCTTGAATTTTCGAACCGGAGGAGATTATCCCTTTTTTACCGGATCAACGGCGGGGTGTGGAACACCACAAATGCCGATTCGCGCCAATTGATGTTGGTGCAACTGGCCCCGCCAGGGACTACCACATCGAATTTTGCCTCGGGGTTCCCGGAAATCCGGTTGCAGCCAAGGCGCAAGGTCGTCATCCAAGGACCATTTTGGCGCCAAACATGGTTTTATCTCTTGGTTTTTTTCATTTAGACTGCATGGAGCTTCTGGGTTTGGCGACGTTCCAAGGCGATTCAACGGCAACATGACGCAACGTCGAGAAGCTGGAGTTAGAAAACAGCCTTCGGCAAAGCACGCTCACGGCCATTCGTTCGCAGATGAATCCCCACTTCTTTTTCAATGCCTTGAACACCATTCAGGCATTCATTTTCAGCGACGACAAACGCAATGCCAGCAACTACCTCGGCAAATTCTCCAAGCTCACACGCATGGTCCTTGAAATGTCGGAAAAGGAATTTGTGAGCCTTTCCGATGAAATTCAGGCAATTACACTCTATCTAGAGTTAGAAAAGTCCCGTTTTGGGGACGAATTCCAGTTTCAAATCGAGCTGGGTCCCGGTTTGTCCACCACTTCGATTTACCTGCCATCGATGATCATTCAGCCTTTTGTAGAGAATGCAGTCAAGCATGGACTTTTGCACCTTACAGGTCTGAAGCAATTGCGGGTGACTTTTAGGGAGGAAGGCGAATTGCTGGTGATCGAGGTAGATGACAATGGCATTGGGCGGCGGAGGTCAGAGGAGCTGAACCGTCAGCGGCAGGAGCGCCACCAATCGTTTAGTGTTCAAGCCAATAAAAAGCGCATCGATATCCTGAATGCAGGTTACAACCATATTGGCGTCGCTTATACCGATAAATGCGATGCATCAGGGGCCTCCCTTGGCACACTTGTCAAAATCACATTGGTCAAAATCTACAAAACGCCCCATGAGCAATAATACCATCACCGCGGTGATCATCGATGATGAAGCCAATGCACGTATTTTGTTGCGTGAGATGCTGAAACTGGCCTGTCCACAGGTTGAAGTTCTTGCGGAATGCCCGGATTTGCCCAACGGCGTCAAGGCCTTGCGTAAACTCAAACCCAATTTGGTATTCCTCGACATCGAAATGCCAGGCCACAGCGGACTCGAATTGATGGATTTTTTTGATGAAGAGGAGGTCGGCTTTTCCATCATTTTCACGACTGCCTACCATGAACATGCAATCCAAGCTTTTAAGCTGAATGCAGTGGATTATTTGCTCAAGCCAATGGAAATCAGTGACTTGGAGGATGCGATTGCGCGTTATGTCAAGCGCCAAGGCGCGAGTAACCTGCCGCAGGTGCGGCAGCTAGGGCAGGCGCAGCCCACCCAACGCAGAATCGCTGTCCCCTCAGGAACGACCCTCAAATTCATTGAACCCGATCAAATCATCTACCTGAAAGCAGACAATACCTATACCGAAATCATGCTGCTTGATGGTTCCAAATTGGTGGTGAGCAGGACCTTGAAAAATTTTGAGGAGGCCTTGTCAGAGGACAAAACCTTCTTCCGCTGCCACAAATCCTATATCGTCAATGTTGCCTTCGTCTCCCAATACAACAAATCGGATGGCGGTAGTTTGGTGTTGCAAGGGAAAATCGAAGTTCCGATCACGCCGGATCGGGTTCAGGATTTTTTGGAAACCGTGAGTTTCATCAAGCGATAACAGGGCTTCGCAGGCCTAAATTTGGGTTTCACTAACCGAAATAGCCCTTTCACTGCTTGGTCCGCCTCCAAGATTCCGGCATGCTTCATCTTTGAACCAATCAAAGATCAAAAGAAGAATCATGGAAAACCCCAATCTTTCCTTCGAATTGTGCAAGCCCGAGCACTACCCATCCTTGAACGCGCTCATGGAGCTCTGCTTTTCTGACCTCAAAGGCGGATATGCGCCTGAGGAGGAAATTGAAGCGCTTTCGCGTTTGTATCCTCGCGGACAAATCGTCTGTGTCCTTGACGGGAAGGTAATCGGCGCAAATCTTTCCCGTATCGTGCCGTTTGCGGCTTTCCGCAAGCCGCATACCCAGGAAGACTGCATTGATCAGAGCCGTTTTGAGTTCGATGCAGCCATTGGCGACAGTGTTTACGGCTTGGACGTGTTTGTGCATCCCGACTATCAAAACCTCAAAGTCGGAAAGCAAATCGTCGAACTTTTTGTGAAAAATGTCTTCGAAGACAACTTCTATTGCATGATGGGCATCTGCCGCGTGGTCAATTATCCGGCACACATGCACGAAATGGACTGCGAAACCTATGCCCTGAAGGTCAAAAACAAGGAATTGTATGATCCCTGCTTGAGTTTCCACGTACGCAACGGCATGGAATATGTCAATGTAAGCCCAGGCTTTTGCGAGGATGACGTCGCCTCAGCTGGTTATGGAGTCATCATGGCAAGTTACAACCCCGCGTACGATCCTTCTAAACCTGCGAAAAAGCCAGTGGAATTGGAGTTGAGTGGGGTTATGGTGGCTTAAGGTCGCCTCGAATGGATTCTCGGGGAAGAAGGTTAATTACCGCTTTTATCTGTCGGTAACTTCCATGACCCCGGATGCTCCATGTTTGGATAGTCTGCGCCATAAAATCTCCAATCCAACTCACTGCTGTCTTCAGAATTGGATGCGCTCAGATCGTATCCATTTTCTGGAGAAGCGATCTGCGATTCTTGAATTGTGCCATCATAGGGCTCGGACAGGTAGATCACATTGTTGTTTTGCAGACGCAAGCGAAGCTGGGTTTTGAAGGAACCTTGATATTTGGGAACAATAAAGCAGAAAAATTCATTCGGATGCATCCGTGTAGCCCCACGCCCATTTCCGCAGAAGTCGTGGCACCTGCCTTCAATCGGATACCATTTCCCATCCCTCGCCTTGGCTTCTTGCAGGGCAAAAACGTGACCATCCTTGCCATGCATGTATTTGATTTCGTTCGTTGCGTTTACGACAAACGCAGGAAATCCCATGAGGGTATCGTAAAAAGGGCGGCCTTCCAAAACATCTTGCCGGTAGTCGCAAATCAATTGCAATCCGCTGGCGTCTAGTTCGTTGTGCTCTAGTGTTTTGTAATTCCGAATGCAATCTATCCGAGCCGTGCTGTCTTTGAAGTCCGTCAAACCAAGAAACAAAGAATCACAAAACGGAAATTTCCCAATCGCCCTTGGGCAGAAAAAGTGGAGCGAATCGACTTGGAGGAATGGATTTGAATTGGGTCGGAAAGTTTGGACAATAATAGGGGGCCTGAACCCCTCGTCGGGATCACTTGGGAGGCGAAGATCGCCGCAGCCCCAAAAAAGGGTGACGATAAGGCAGGAAAGGATTGTAAGGTTTCGCATTTTCATTCAATTCTTCGACGCAAGTCCGGACTTTTTCACGCTCCAGATCAGTAATGATGGCAAACGGCGCAATGGATCGTAAATTTTGATAATGAACACTTCCAATGCCCATCAATCAAAAATAACGATTTTCCAGATTGGATATGCGCACCAATTTTTCATGCTCAGTTGACCTGTGTAATCGCATTCCATCAGGCAAAATCTAGCGTCATCGGCGCTCACACCGCACTTTGGGTAGTGCCAACGACGCCTAGCACAAAATCTCGAACTGCTTCCTCAAACTCCCACAGGCGCAACGCTGCCCAATTCCTTGAGTTTCCTTGCATGTGACATCAAGGCTTGCCACAAGGTCGGCTTCAACACGTAAGGAACGCCGTAGGCTTTCGCCGTCGCTGCTACAATCGGCGCGATCTTGGGGTAGTGTACGTGGCAGATGTTGGGGAACAAATGGTGCTCGATCTGGAAATTTAAGCCGCCGATGTACCAGTTGAGGAGGCGGTTTCTTGGGGCAAAATCGGCCGTGGTGTGCATTTCGTGTACAACCCAGTCGTTGTGGATCGTCCCTTCTGCAGTAGGAACGGGCTGTTCGAGACCTTCGACAATGTGTGCTAGCTGAAATACAACGCCCATGATGAATCCGCCGGTGAAGTGCATGACCATCCATGCAAGCACCACTTGCCACCAAGCGTAGTCGCTCAGCCAAATTGGCAAGCCGATGATCACGGCAGCGTACAACACTTTGATCAGAATGACCTTCGCCAACATCATCCCGTAGCCGACATTTTGCTTCTCGAGAATGCCCTTTTTCCGGAAATCCCGCAACCAAGTGAATTCATTGACCAGCATCGTGATCGTAAGGAGGCAATAGAGGAAAAATCCATGGATGTATTGAAACCGGTGAATCTTGTGGAGCGGCGTATGTTCGCTGAGGCGCAAGGGGCCGCCAAGGGTGAGGTCGTCGTCCATGCCGGTGATGTTGGTATAGGTATGGTGGAGCATGTTGTGCTTGACTTTCCAAGTGTACATGCTGTTGCCGAGGATGTTCATGGTGCCGCCAAGCGCCGCATTGAGCCATTTATGCTTGCTGATCGCCTCGTGTGCGCCACCGTGCATGACGCACATGCCGATGCCTGCGAGCCCGATGCCGGCAATGATCGGCAGGAAAATCGCAATCCACCAAGGCAGCGGTAGTACGACCAATACCACGAAGGGCGCGATGTACAACGCCAACATGCTCAGCGTCTGGAAAACAACGGCGCCATTGGCCTTTTGGGAAATGCCATTCGCCTTGAAATATTCATAGACATTCTTCCTGACAGCCGCTGCAAAGCTTTGCTGTTGAGGGTCTTGGGCAACGAATCTCGTTTTTTTCATTTCTTTGGAAGTAAGCACCATACGGCTGAAAATCCTGTTGTTGGCGGTCAAAAGTGTAGCGTCATTGGCGCTCACACCGCGTTTTGGGTAGCGCCAACGACGCTTTGAATTGCGAGGTTAAGCGTCATCTGCGCTCACACCGCGTTTTGGGTAGCGCAAACGACGCGGAAACCCTGACGCACTCGACCTCGAACTGCGATCTCGTACGCCAACTCAAGCTACCGCCGGGACGTGCCCGAGTTCCTTTAGTTTGCGCGCATGGGACACAATCGCGTCCCACAAAGTCGGCTTCAAAATGTAGGGAATGCCATATTCCTTGGCTGTTGCCTCGACAATCGGGGCAATTTTAGGATAATGAATATGGCAAATATTGGGAAACAAGTGGTGCTCAATCTGGAAATTGAGTCCGCCGATATACCAATTGAGCAAGTGGTTGTTGCGGGCGAAATTGGCCGTTGTATGCAACTCATGCACCACCCAGTCGTTTTCGATAAGCCCCTCGGCACTTGGAACGGGTTGATCCACGCCTTCGACGACGTGGGCCAATTGGAAGATCACACTCAGGATAAATCCACCGGTCCAGTGCATGGTAAACCAGCCAATGAGGACCTGCCACCAGGCAAAATCCGTGAACATCAGCGGCAAACCGATGAAAATCGCGAAGTGTACAATTTTGATCAGGATCATTTTGGTCAATGCAAGACCGAAATTCACCTTCTGCTTTTCAAGAATTCCCTGTTTGTGGTAATCAAAGAGCTGCGAAAAGTCCTTGATCATCATCGACAACGTCATCATGCCATAAAAGAAGAAGGCATGAATGTATTGAAAGCGGTTGATGGCTTTCAGTTGCGTGTGTTCACTCAACCGGATCGGACCTTTGGTGGCAATGTCGCGGTCAAGTCCGCTGATATTGGTAAAGGTATGGTGCAGCATGTTGTGTTGCACTTTCCAGGTCAATACACTGTTTCCCAGCAGGTTCATGGTCCCGCCCAACAAGGCATTGATCCATTTTTTGCCGCTGATGGCATCGTGTGCGCCGCCGTGCATCACGCACATTCCAATGCCAGCAAGGCCGACCCCGGCTAGAATTGACATCAGCCAAGCCAACCAACCGGCCATCGGAACGGTCAAAACAAGTACAAATGGAGCAATGTAAAGGGCCAACATGTTGAGCGTCTGAAATACCACGGCGCTGTTGGCTTTTGGCGAAATGCCGTTTTCCTTGAAGTATTGGTTGACATTCTTGCGCAAAGCCGCCGCAAATTGCTGTTCGGCCTTGTCAGAAGCGATAAAACGTGTTTTTTTCATCAAAAGAAACTCAAATCCGCGGCGATACCTGAAGAGGGTTCACCCAAAATCTCCACAAAGGTCGGAAATCTTTCCTAGACCGTTGTAAATAAAGTGTTAACGGGCCGTGATGGTTTGGATGACGGATGCTCAGCGGATCAGAAATCTTCCATTTTGAGCCATTATCCGTGAATGATGTAACTTTTTGCCCTGCATTCGCAACAGCCCTTTTGCTGGAACTTCCCTATTTTGAACGTGTCGAAGAGGAAAACTATCCATCCCAAAAAGAACCCCAAGGTTCGTCCTGAAAATGTCGCCACGCTTGCGCGTGATCTTTGGGAAATTCTCAAAAATGCCTCCAAGGCATGGTACGACAAGGATCCCTTCCGAGAAAGTGCTGTCATTGCTTACTACGCGATCTTTTCCTTGCCGGGTCTGATGGTCGTGATTGTCACGCTTGCAGGATACATTTTCGGGAAAGAAGTGGTAAGCAGCCATGTTGCGGATCAGATTGCGGCTTCTTTGGGGAGCGATACTGCGGCACAGATTCAGGAAATGATACTCAAGGCAGGCAAAAAAGGAACGTCATTCTGGGCTACGGTGCTCGGAATCGTGACGATTTTGATTGGCGCTACCGGGGTTTTTGCCCAATTTCAACATTCCCTGAACCTGATTTGGGGCGTTACGGCTTCGAGTTCGAAATCCGGGCTTTGGAAATTGCTGCGGGTGCGCCTGTTTTCCTTTGGTTTGATTGCATCGATTACGTTCATTCTCATCGTTTCCTTGGTGGTCTCGGCCTTGTTGGCAGCCTTTGGGATCTGGCTCACAGCACATTTTTCGGCATCCTTCCATGTCTTTTTACAGTTGGTGAATGTCCTTTTTTCGCTCGTCATCCTCGCCGGATTGTTTGCGTTGATGTTCAAATTCCTGCCGGATGCGAAGGTGAAATGGCGCCATGTTTGGATTGGGTCCATGGTCACAGCAGTCTTGTTTCACTTCGGAAAATGGGCTTTGGGATTGTATTTCGGAAAGGCGAGTCCGGGAATCGGTTACGGCGCTGCCGGATCGGTGATTTTGATCTTGCTCTGGGTTTCCTATACCTCGATGATCGTATTTTTTGGCGCCGAATTCACACGAGCCTACGCCGATAAATTCTCAGGTGAGGTCAAGCCGACCGCGGTCGCAGTCGTCGACAAGGAGGCTGAAGAACAAAGAGCCCAAAAGGTCGACTGAACCATCAGAGAATCCTGTGCTTTCGGCCGACGATAAAGTAGGCGATGGTGCCGATCAAAGGCACAAACAGCACCGCAATCAGCCAGATGAGTTTCTGGTTTTCAATGAACTCATGCCGCAGAACGTCGATCAAGGCGATCAATGTTGGCAACATCAGCAGGATGAAGATGAGCAACAGCTCGATCATTCCAAGTCCAAAGGCGAAAGTCATATTCGATGGATTGAGTATGTGAAGTATAAGGAATTCGACTACCGAGGACGAGTTTCGGTCTTTTTGGCCAAGAATTGACCGATATTAAAGTTGTAGTTGCCTGAATCGTGGGCATCGAGCATTTCTTTTTTGCCCAAATAGAACTGCCCTTTGTATTCGGGGCCCCGCAAGATGCGGTATTCGGCCATTGCGCCGCCCTTGTTGTCGCCTTTGATGCGGTCAGCAACAAAGGAAGCGAGGTTTCTGGTATATTCCTTCAACTTTGCACCTTCCTGCATTTTTTCCATGGCGTTCAAAGACAGGGGTTTGCCTTCGAGCACCATGTCAAGTACTGATCTGTCTTTCAGGGCATTGAGCAATGGAAGCACGGTTGTTGCAAACGGCACGGGATCTCCCGGATTGACCCAAACGACCACGCGGGCAACTTTGCCGGAGGTGATCAGTTCATTCCATCCGCCAAAATTGACGAAGGAGCGATCACCTCCCATGACATTCAGCTCATTGACAGTAATGATGCCCCGCCTGATCAAAGCCTCTGCAACCGTCGCACCATTGCTATGCGCAACCAGCCGGTCAAAATGCGTCCCGCGGATGCGCTCGATCAATTGTTGGCCCCAAGGTGTGCTCAGGGTGTATTCGCCAAGATAATTGTTGTCGAGGAAGCCACGCAGCAGTTCTTCGTTGCTCAAGTCGTCGGTGGTGGCAAAAATCTCCTCCGCCGCATAGGGCTTCTTGCTCCAAGGACTCGCCAAACCGTTGATGGAATTGTCGGCTTGGGTGTTTTTGATGCCGAGCATCACACCTTCATGGATCACGCGCGTGGGCTTGGGCGTAAGCGAAGGCACGTAGCTGACCTCGTTTTCAAGCTTTCTGAGTTGTGCATTGTAGGTGCCAAGGTCGCTGTTGAGTTTCTCCAGAAACAGCTTGTCGGCTTCCTTTTTGGCCTCCATCGCGAGATTGTAGGCTGCAAGTTCGCGTTGATATTGGGCACGGGCCGCTGCGGCGGCCTCGGCACGTTGGGCAGCGTTGGCAGCATAGTCGCGCTGTGCAATGGCATTGTTCAAATTCGTTTGAATATTGCCATCGTTTGGAAGGAATTTCAGCGCTTTTTTGAAGTGCGAAATGGCCTTGTTCCAATCGCGGCTGTTGTAGGCGGAAATGCCTTTGTTGTTTTCCTGTTGTCCCTCGCGTGCGTACACGCCTGCCAAATGGACATTGCCATCTGAAACAGAAAATGCCGGAGGGGTTGGGGATGAGCCGGAGGATTCGCAATCAACGCATTGCGGAGGATTGACCGCGATCTGATTGAGCGGGCAGCCTGGGCAGGCATCGAGCAACTGTTGGAATGCCTGTGCTTGCAAGGTTCCAGAAAATCCCGACATCAATGCGCCAAAGCTGATGGCAAGCATCAGATGGAAGAAGGGAGAAGATGTTTGCTTTTTCATTGTATTTTCTTGGAATACCTTCATAATGAGATGGGTGCCGAATTATTCGGCAGTTGGGCCGATCAAGAATCCGACGCGCAAAAGCCAACAGGGTGTGATGGCGTATCCACTCGTGGCTTTCGTTCCTGGACGATAGGCAACGTTGACGGAAAGCCCGGAAACGGTCCGAATGGGCGAGAAACTGACTCCACCAAAAAGACAGGTGCGCCAATTGGGTTCCAAGTCCAAGCCTACCATGGCCCCAAGCGTCAAACGCAAGCCCATTTGTCCGATAATCAAAGTTGGCCGCATCGGCAAATACCTTACGCCGAAGTACAGTTCATGGGAATTGACGGCCTTGAGGTCCGGCACGCCGAGGTTTTCCAGATTGATTCGACGGTAATCGTATTCCAGAATGCCGCCAAAACCATTCGTCCCGAAACTGCTGCTCGCCCCAAATCCCAATTGCGAGATTTTTTGAGCCGATACCCCTTGCATCACTTTTGCATTGCCCAAGAATTCTCCATGCACCTCGATGACGCGCATGCTGAACTTTTGCTGGGCATGCGCAGATGTCATGCAAAGGACAAGCAGCAGAATCCAGACCGATTGAAAAAGATAGAAACGCATGGCAAACAAATTTTTCAGGGCCCTTCTCGGATACGACGATGGGATTGTCGTAGGCTCAAAATTCGGTATTTGCCAAAATGGACTTGCTGATGCCGCTTAGTTTTTTAGATGACTTTGGTTTTGTTTTCAAGCGTCGCTATTCCTGCTTATGGCTTGAAAATCAAAGATTCGCTTTTTGAAAATCACTTGGGATCACTTGAATTTTCTGGCTGCTTAGGCTCGAAGAAGACCAGCGCCAGCAATAGAATTCCAACGATCACGTCGACAATGTTCCAAATCGTTCGGCCCAATGCGATTTTTGCAACTGGCTGAAAAAGAATGCCAAGGGAAACGAAAAGCATCACCAATGACCGGTTCTCACGTTCATAAGCAAGGTAGGCAAACCAAAAGAAGGAGCCTGCAGCGGCGAATCGAACGAATTGGAAATACCCGTAGGGCAATGGCGCCAAACAGAGGAACAGCAGGATGGCCAGAATGATTTTGAGGATCTTTTCCATTCTAGGGTGTTTTCTAAAAAGCAGGGAAGATTGTTGGAATCACCCTGGTGATCATGGTTTGCTTTTTCTTCCTTTGACACGTGCATTTGCTCATTGTTTGTTCAGGAACATCGGTGCGGTGGACGTTGTCAGTGCCTAAATTCAGCCTCACTGAAAATTTCATAAATCGTGCCAAAGACGATAAAAAAGGCGAAAACGGAAAAGTACAAGACAGCAATCCCATACCAAAACAAAGGCCACCAAATCCCATTTCCCAGGAAAGAAGCCTGATCACGATTCCAATAGTCTAGAAAGTCCGGCACCAATGCACTGGTGAGCAAAACGTAGTGAAAAAGCCTTCCGAAGCGGCTGTGCGAAAGCTTCTCGACATAAAAAAAGAAGGAGCACGGAATCAGTACAATACCGGCAATGATCGGCCATTGATTCGATTCCACAGCTGGATTGAAAAAATACCAAATCAAGACCATCCAGCCAGCCATCACCGAGATTGCGAAGTTGCGGTTGGCGATTCGCTTGATGCGAACTTTCGTTTTCAAATCCAGGACTTCGTCCGAACCTTCGCCCATTTTGTGCCGTTTGGTTTTCCAACATCAAGCTACGAAAAAATCAGAATCAACGGGATGTGGAAACTAACCCAAACCACAAGGTGGTCATCCTCCTTAACTTGGGCCAGAAGTTCGTTGCATGCATGAATTCAAAGCCTATGAGAAATTGGAAAATCCTGGTGCCGGCATTGTTGATTGCCTTTGGGGTGGTTTCCTGTAATAGCGATGCCGCTTCGTCAGGAAATGCCGCAGGGAATACGGAATCGAATGGAAATTCGCAGGACAATTCGGGAGGCACAGCAATGGTCATGGAGGCTGGCGGATTGAAAATCACCGCATTGACAGGTTCGCCTGAATATCCGGGTGCAAAACTTGGGTTGATCAATCCACCTGCAGGCGCTGACCTCGTGGCAGGAAACAACCGATTCGAATTCAGCGTCGCCAATTTTGAACTTGGAGGATCGACTCCGGGAGCTGAAGACCAAGAAATCGCCAACAATCCGCAAGGACAATACGCGGCCTTGATCCTCAACAATGAGGCTGTGATTCAGATGAATGCCGCGTCATCGGATCAGAAACTCGAAGACGGACATTATATCATGCTTGCCTTTGCCAGCCGCAGTTATCACGAGAGTGTCAAGGCCGAAAGTGGCCACATCCTCCGGAAATTCAACGTTGGGCAACCTGAAAACTACAAGGCGGTGGACCTCAAGGCGCCGCATCTATTCTACCATTGGCCGACGGGCAATGTGACAGGAGAAAAGGTGCTTTTGGATTTTTACTTGGTCAATTGCACGCTCGGCACAGACAATTTCAAGGTGAAAGCCACCATCAACGGCACCGAATTTACCCTTACCAATTGGGCATCCTACACGATCGAAGGCCTGCCGATGGGCGAAAACAAGATCAAATTGGAACTTCTTGACGCCACGGGCGCCACTGTTGCAAGCCCCTTCAACCCCGTCGAGCGGAGCTTCACGCTCGAAGCAGGCGCCTAGGATGGCCGGTAATGCACAGCATTACCTCCTCGCTCTCACACTCACACTCCCACTCACACTGTCTTCAGTACCCCGAGCTCTTTTCCGACTTCGGTAAAAGCGGCAATGGCGCGGTCAAGATGCACTTGATCGTGTCCCGCAGACAATTGCACACGGATGCGCGCCTGACCTTTTGCGACCACAGGGTAGAAGAATCCGATGACGTAGATGCCTTTTTTGAGGAGTGCATCAGCGAATTGTTGGGCCAAAGGTGCTTCATAGAGCATGATGGGCACGATGGGGTGCTCGCCGGGCTTGATGTCAAAACCAGCGGCCGTCATTTTTTCGCGGAAATATTTGGTGTTCCAAGCGAGTTTGTCACGCAGCTCGGTACTGTTGCTGAGCATGTCAAAGACGGCAATGCCTGCACCGACGATCGCCGGAGCGAGGGTATTGCTGAACAGGTAAGGACGGCTGCGCTGACGCAACAATTCGATGATTTCCTTGCGGCCGGTGGTGAATCCGCCGAGAGCTCCTCCGAGGGCTTTGCCCAATGTGCCGGTGATGATGTCGACACGCCCGAGGACGTTGCGGTGTTCGATCGCGCCACGTCCAGTTTTCCCCAAAAATCCCGTCGAATGGCATTCGTCGACCATGACGAGCGCCTTGTATTTGTCGGCGAGGTCGCAGATTTTGTCCAGTTGGGCGATGGTGCCGTCCATGGAGAAGCTGCCGTCAGTGGCGATGAGCTTGTGGCGTGCACCTGCTGCATCTGCTGCTTGCAACTGCGCCTCCAAGTCGGCCATGTCGTTGTGCGTGTAGCGATAGCGCATTGCTTTGCAAAGGCGCACGCCGTCAATGATCGACGCATGGTTCAGCGCATCACTGATGATCGCATCCTTTTCGTCGAGCAAGGGTTCAAATACTCCGCCATTGGCGTCAAAGCAGGCTGCATATAAGATGGTGTCTTCGGTATGCAGGAATTGCGCGATTTTTTCCTCCAGTTCCTTGTGGATGTCTTGCGTGCCGCAGATGAAACGCACCGAACTCATCCCGAATCCATGGCTGTCGATGGCCTTTTTTGCGGCTTCGATCACTGCAGGGTGGCTGCTGAGTCCCAGGTAGTTGTTGGCGCAGAAATTCAGGACGGATTCTCCGGTCGAAACCGTAATCTCAGCGCCTTGTGGGCTCGTGATGATGCGTTCCTTTTTGTAAAGACCCGCTGTGCGGATGTTTTCAAGTTCCTGCTGAAGCTGCGGCTGAAGGGTATCGAACATGTTTTTTGTGATTTAGAACGGGGGCGAAATTACAGAGGAATTTGCGAAGGAGGAAATGCGATTCGTAGATGAAAGGAAGCCGAAAAGCTATACGGCCTCAACGCTTGCTTCAAAAACGGCGCAAATGCATCAAAAAGAAAAGGCGACCTTTTCAGATCGCCTTCCCCTTTATATTCTTGAACCTTGCATTCAGCGAATCACCACGCATGGCTCGCCGCGGTTAGGCAGCAAGATCGGCATGGAGAGGTCCATCACGTTGGCGGCACCGCTTTGGTAGTCGCTTGTGTACTTGATCTCGAGCACTTGAGGTGTCAAGTGGCTGTCATTGTCATAGATGGCAGCTTTCACCATCGTCAGCGCCTGCAAAGTTGCAGCAATGCTCGTAGGAGAAATTTCAGCATTCACAGGGAAGGCAGCTGTGACCTCTTCGGCCTCGATGCCCATGACGGAGCATGTGATGTGGCCTTTGAGTGCACCTTTTGCACCGGACGAAGCTCCGAGTACATACAAATCGGTCACTGTGATGCCTTTCTTGGCTGTTTGCATCACAGCTTCGATACGCATGCCGATACCCACACGTGCAATCCCGATGATTTCGCCAGTTTCGCTGTCTTTTTTGACAGGAAGCGTGGTGTACTTGATGTAGTCGGTTTTGACCACGTAAGTTGTTTTTGCCAAGGAAAGTTCAATCGCTGAATAGCTGATTTCATCCTTGGCGGTGATCATGATGATGTTCTTGTGCGAAAGTTCGTTGGGAAGCAAGTTGATGACCTGCTCGTTGTTGGCTTCATCGCTGAAAATTTCAGAGAATAGACGTCCGTCAAATACTTTGTAGTCCAGCGGAGCCGGTCCCACGCAGATGAAGTCATTGTAGGATTGCTGTGCGTAGAGGCTCATATTGGCCAATAGCACCACCAAAAGCAGGCTTTTAATCACTTTCATAGTTGAATTATAATTCCTTGTAGGATGATAAATGTGCAAATCAATTCCGTAAAAGATCGGGCTGAATTTAGGGAAAATTCAATTACAATCGCAAAGTTTGGATGTTTTTCGGTCGTGGAATTCTCCTGAATGCCCTAAAAAGCAATCGTCTTGACCGCATTTGGTTTTGCCCGCCCTGTTATCGGCAGACCATGAAGGTCTGACCAGCATCGCCGGCAGCCACAAACATGAAGGCATCGCCATCGACGCAAATTTCCGTGCCTACAGCAACCGAAATCTTGACCTTGTCTCCCTTGGCAACGACACCATTGGTCGTTGTGCCACCTGACTTCATCGTGTATTTGACGTCACGCGTGCATTTGTTTTGCAAGGTGACTTCCACGTTTGCTTCCATCCTTGCGGCTGAATGTCCGCCTTTGAAAGTTGTGCTTGGGGTGGAACCCATCGCAAAGGTCAGTGATGCTGACAGCAAAACCGAAGCGCAAACAAGTGTGAAATTTTTCATAACAAATACCTTTTGGATATCAGAACGATCCTAAAGGTTAAAGATACAAAAACCAAGCCAGATTGGTGGGAATGAATTTCTTATCAGCTGACCAATCTGATCGCTTTGTCATTCCTTTGGGGCGGAAAATGTCCCGATTGGCGTCTTTGCGTGCATTTCCCCACAACAGCTTAGCCCGTTTTGAGTACCAATTGGATCCATTGGTCGATTTCCGTGACGATTTTGTAGTTGAAGCGCTTGTTGTAATAATCGCGGTACTCGGGCTTGTTGCGCAATTCAAGACCCTTGGCCATGGAGCCGACCTCGATCATGCCATGGTCAGTTCCGGGGATCATCACAAATTTTCCCTTTCCAGGATGGTAATGATTGACGATTCGGGCGATTTCTTCCATCGAAAAGGCGTCAAAGACTTCAAAATCGGCTTCGCCAAACATGCTCAAGACATGTGCATCCGTTTTTGCCCAAGCATCGGTAAGCGTATGCCGCGAGATTTCCTGCCAATATTCCGCCCGTCGGAAAAGGATGTTGCCGGCAGCATCCAAGGCAAAGTCGCGCTCCAACAAGGCCTTCCATTGCGGATTCTGGATGATTTCGTTGAGGGGCTTGTACAAAACGTAGTGCTCATAAAATAGACGGATATAGGCTTGCATGTCCCCTTCGAAGGCAATGTAATCCTCCTCCGAACGCGGCTCCTGAAACCGCAGCATCATCAGGATGTATTCGTACCAAGTCTGAAAAACAGTTCCGTAAACCGCGATTCCCTTGGGGTGGTAATTGCCTTTTGTCGCCAAAAGTGGAGCCTGCACCCCTCCCATGGAATGACCGACAAGGAAAATGCGGTTTTCTGCGGCCCAGGGGTAGGAAAGAAGCTTCTTGTAACCCGCTTCGAATGCACTCAATTCCTTCTCAAATCCCGTCACTTCGCAGTTGCAAGGGCTTGGACCATCGCCCATTCCAGGTTTTTCCACGCGGTAAATGATGTTTCCCAAGGTTGCAAGGCTGTCAAACAACTTGCGATAGGGGCCGTTGGGGTTCATGTTGTCGATGGAAAAACAATTGTAGCCGGGAATGAAATAGATAATCGGATGCGGCCCCGCGGACTTTGGCGTCATCGTAATCGTACGCAACCATCCGTCCTCAAAAGCCGCTTCATCGTAGAGAATGTCATATTTTGCATTGCTTTGCTCCCGCGCAGCTCCCTTGATTTGTCCCTTCAGCTCCAATTCCTTCGATTTTTTGCCTGCGCTACGCCAAACTTTGATCGAAACCGGATCCCCTTCAAATTTTTGCATCAAAAGTTGGCGCAGACCGTCCCAATCGGGGACGGCCTTGCCATCGAATTGCATGAGTACATCATTGGGAAGTGCGCCAATCGCTTCCATGGTGCCGCCCGGAACGACGGCTGCGACCAACACACCTTGTTTTTGGCCGGAGGCAATCGCAAGCGAATCTGGAATCGGCGCGGGCTGCATGCCCATGAAACATTTTCGGCGCAGGTGGACCGGTTGCTGCGCAAAAAGGTTACTCCAACCCACAAACAAAACGGTGGTCAGAATAATCCAAGCAAAAAAATGCGGTGGTCGAATTCCTTTCATTTCCTAAAATTCGGCGTTTCAATCTGCCAAAAGGGGGAAAATCTTGGGAAAAGTGAAAAGTGAAAAGCAAAAAGTGAAATGAAGGTTGACGATGGGGGGCGACACGACGAGATTCGATGGGGGGATTCGCGTGGTCATAGGCTTCGAATGCATTTTGGGGTAATCTTTATTTCCAGGATGGTTTTCCTGCAAGGGAATCCCAATTGCGCTTCCGATGTTGGGACTGTGCTAAATTCACGTCAGCGATACGTTTCAGTGTTCATTAGTCATGCTGAATTCATTACGGTCAAAGTTCATTTGTCCGTTCCTTTGTAGCGGAGAAGAATCACCTCGCGTTTGGCAATGGATCCCCGGCTCAGGGCAAAATCGGATTTGTATGTATTTGGCGGCTATGTGCTCCTGGGACTAGTCGCCTTGGTCAATCCGTTGACACTGTCATGGTACCAAAATTGGGGATATTTACCACCAGTCCCCGCACATCACTTGTATGCCAACGACATACAATACCTGTTGCCAGCCTTGCTTGACATTTTGGCCTTGGTCAACGGTGGCATCATGGTTTTTGGGCAGCGTAGGTTGAGGTATTACCTGAACGACAGTTTTCCCTTCAACCTCTTTTTGTTCTCCATCTTGTTGGCGATCATGTTTTCATTGAACGTGATTCACCCCGGCAAGTACAATCTCCTTCGAATCGGCTTTTTGGTTTTGCTGGCCTTCTTCCTGACAAATACCTTGTACCAAGCCGTCGTAAAAAAGCGGGATACCGACGAAATTCATCCGTTTTACAGGAACTTGGCGGTGGCCATCTATGGGGTCTGCCTGGTTTTGTTGCTCTTTGAAGGTGTGTTCATGTTTCACAAATCCACCCACCGTTTCAATGGAACGTTGGGTTCGCGGGCATGGTTTCTGAAAAACTGGCAATTGAATACCGAGGGTTACCGGGACTCCGAATACGATTCTACAGCATTGGCAGGAAAGCGCAAGGTGCTGGTGATCGGTGACTCTTTTGTTGCAGGGCATGGCGTCAAAGATCCGAAGGATCGCTTTTCCAATCTATTGGGATCCAAGCTTCCCGCCGAATTTTACCACGTCTTCAATCTGGGTGTGGGTGGCTCCGATACGCGCGACGAAAACAAGCGCTTGCGCGCATTCCCCTACAAACCCGACTTGCTTGTCTTTTCTTGGTATCCCAACGACATTGAGCTCGACGGCGAATTGGCGGGATTGATCCTGCAACATGCGCGCAGCTACCACGACATCTGGGGACCGACGCGGTATTTCGTCCGGAGGTCATTTCTTTGGAATTATATTTATTGGCGATTCCCGCATCCCGACGAACTGAGCGACTATTTTGGCTATATCAAGCAGTGTTTTGCCTACTTGAAGGTGCGCACGATGCACCTCCGCGAAATCGACAAACTGATCGCCTACGGGGATTCCTTGCAGGTGCCGATGGCGGCGGTCGTTTTTCCTTTTTTGGAGAATGCCGAAGGAAGCGCTTTTGCCACGGACATCATCGAGCAACGGTTTCGCAAACACGGCGTACCAGTTGTGGGCGTCAGGCAAATGATCTTGGGAAAGCCGGCCATCGACTACATTGTCAATCAAAACGATCCGCATCCGAATGAAAAGTTGCACGCAATGGTCGCCGATTCATTGTTCCAGATTTTCTCCCGCCAAGGCGTGATCGTCAACGAACCGCTGAGCGCAACCCGCCCCGATCCTACTCCAGCGCCCACGTCTGTCGAAATTGAAAAGCCCGAAAAGCTACCCGCCCCGGTGAAGCCTGAAAAGAAAGCGGATTCGGTCACGAAAAAAGCGCCCGCAAAGAAACAGCCTGCGAAAAAGCCATCGCAAACCATGAAGCCCAAGAAACAAATTCCGGAAAAAGAAAAGCCGATCACCGAACCTACGGTAAAGGAAACCCCGGTCAAGGAATCGACGCCTTCCACAGAACCCGCCCAAAAGCCGGTCGAGCAGCCGACTTCTGTGAAACCCAAGCCGAAGTCGACCTCAAAGCCCAAGCCGAAGGTGGATCCCAATTGGCAGGGATCGCATCCTTTGAAGGAAAATTAAACCATTTTCAGGCCTTTTCCACCAGGATTTCGCGGTCAATCGCGCCTGCAAGCAATTCCACCTCCGCTTGCGCGTTGTCGATTTCGTGGCTGATGTCTTCGCTCGAAACCAGCATAATCCGCACGATTCTTGCCTCGATCACAACTTTGATGCTCTCCACCGAGTTGCGGTGTCCGCGGTCCAATTGATCGGCGATGCGCAAAATCCCAGCCAAAACCCTGACAAGCAGACGTTGTCGTTGCTCCAAGACCTTGAAATGGAAATGGTCGCGGGTCGGCAGGCTCTTGCGGTGATAACGCACGATATTTCCCAAAATGATGATCTCATCATGGGAAAAACCGGAAATATTGCTGTTCATCACCAGGTATTGGCCGTGTTTGTGATGGCCTGAGCGGTTCACAAATTGCCCGATGTCGTGCAGCATCGCAGCGTAGCGCAACAATTCGCGCTCCAAAGTTCCAAACGGATGCAGCGGTTTGAGCTGATCATAGATGCTCTGTGCCAATTCGCTGACTTTGAGCACGTGGGTCTTTTTGTAATCGTATTTTTCGCAGAGGTTGCGGATGGCTTTGGCGCGCAAGTTCCGCGTTGCATTGCCCATAAGCCGGTGCACACGCTCCTTCTGATCCTCGATATAGCGGTACAGAATGCCTTCCTTGAGCGCGTAGGTGGAAACCATCATTTCCTTGCAGCCGATTTCTTCGAGCAAAACCTCAATCAAAAGGCTGCCCATGTTGATCATTTCAGCCCGCAAGGGATCCATACCCGGAATGGCTTCACGCTCCAATTGCGTCGAATGAATCAGCAATTTGTTCAGCTCCCTGAAATCCTTGCCTGAGTAGCGGTAGCTGTTCAGGTTTTCCGAACTGAGGAAGTCTTTTTTGCGTTGCGCGATCATCGCGCTGATGGTTTCATACGTTCCCGAGGCGCCGACCACGAGTTTGATGTCAAACTCTTTGAGCTCGGTGAGCAAACCGGCCATCGTTTGATAAAGGTACTCGCGGATGGCGCGAATCTCGGCGGGTTTCATCGGATCGGAAGGCTGAAACCTGCCAAGCAGGCGCGCCGCGCCGATGTCTAAACTGCGCAGCAACAACGGCTTGCTGTCTCTGGCAACGATAAATTCGACGCTGCCACCGCCGATGTCCAGCACAAGCACGTCCTGATCGGGGGGCATCTGAACGCCGTTGCGTACGCCTTCAAAAATCAGTGAGGCTTCTTCATTGCCGTTGATCACCTTCACGTCCATGCCCGTCTCGGATTTGACAGCGGCAACGAAGCTCTTGCCATTGCTCGCCGAGCGAATGGCAGACGTGGCAATGGCACGTACTTCGGTAATTTGGCGCAGTGAAATGATCTGTTGCAACCTTCTAATCGCTTGCAAGCCCCTTTCATAGGCTGCATCCGAGATGCGTCCAGAATCTAGACCGTGCTCGCCCAGTTCGACGGGTTCCTTGAATTTTTCCAGGACTTTGAATTCCTCACGCTCGTCGATCTCCGCAATCAAGAGGTGAAATGTGTTTGTTCCCAGATCAATAATGGCCAATGATTCCGACATATCTCCGCACAGCTTTACGCTTGCTAGTTACTGCCTTTCGGGTTGCCTGAGAACCGCATTTTTCCACAAATCTTCGCCGGTCGTCGCAAAATTGACTACGGTAAAACCACCTTGCAATGGTTCACATCAGCTTGGCGATTTGATTGCGGAGTTTGCCTCCCTTTTTTGCCGTGGCATTGCGTGTCGATTGGCAGGCACGCTGCACCAAGACCATTGCTTCTGGCAAATCCTTCACTTCATTGGGAAAACTACCCAGCATTTCCACGACTTTTCCAATCGCAATTTCCCTGCATTCGGTGCTGTCAAAGTCATCTTCCGGCACAGCAAGCAACTCGGAAAGGATCAGGCTTTTTAGCGCGGGCTTCTCCTTCGCGATTTGTCCGAGCGCCTCAATGGCGTGGGCGGTCGTGATCAAATGGCCGCTATGCAGGAAGGAAAGCAATCTTGGAAGCTCCGATTCGACCTTGCCAAATCGATCGACCCGTGCGAGACGCCCCATCAGATCGATGGCTGTCCACTGCAAAATCTGGTTTTCGCCTTCCAACATTTGATGCCATCGTGAAAAATGCGGATACAGGAACTCTGGCGATCGCAGTGCAATCTGCAAAAGTTGCTTAGCAAAGCCGTATTTCACCTTCGGGCTTAAGGCATCAAGCTTTCCCAAATCAAAGTCGGTGGAATTTTCGGCGGAATTGGGTGGCGTTGGAATCGTCAAATTCCTGCGGTGAAGTTCGGCAATCAGCTTTGCGGGAATCTCGCGACAGCCACATACCCCCGCATGCTCTAAATGCCAATGAATGCGCTGTTCCAGCGTTGGGTTTTCGGGCATCGGGTGGCTGCGATGCCATGTGACGTTGAGTTTCATAGGCAATCCTTCGTAGGTCAAAGGTCAATACCGCTGCCTACGAAAGCATTGACTTGGATCAACTTGTGAACTGATTTTGCAAGGGTTCCAGGTATGTCTGCGGTTGAATGCAAACTTTGATGGCTGGAAATCAAGGATTAATAGATCGGAATGGTACAAGCATAAAACTTTTCAAGTTGCTTGGAGTTCGCATAGGCGAATGCGGCGTCGGAATTTTCCGCGCGCCAACCATGATCTGTGCAATTGTTCTTCAAATACCGGATGACGCTTTTGGTGGCCCTTTTGGGGCTCACAGCGTTCTTCCTGTTTTCACTCCGGGATTTCAAAGTCGAATTCAGTTTTGATTCCTTCCGACCCAAGGATGCGCCGGAATTGACCTTTTTTGAGCAGTATTCCGACTCGTTTCCCAACCATGAGAATACGATTTTGGTAGCCTTCGCAGGCCCAAACGGCAATGTTTGGAACCTTGGTTTTCTGCGGCAGGTCGATTCCGTTTTTGAGCAGATGCGCGGTCTTGCCAATGTCGATACGGTCGTTTCGCCCACGCGACTGCAACGGTACGAACGATCCGGCATGGGTGTGCGGTCACTTCCATTGTTGAACCTTGATTCGGTAGGTGGGATGGAAGCGGGCAAGCAGCGTGTCCAATCGGATGCATTGTTGGGTTCCGTGTTTTTCTCGGAAGACGGCCAATACATCAGCGGAACACTCCAAGTCGATCCGACAATTTTGGACGCCCCTGCACGCGACACACTCAGCCACGCCTTGCGCAAGGTTGTCGCCGCATCCGGTCTTACACATGTCATCTCGGGCGTACCTTATATACGCACCCAATATGTGGAGATGATCAGCTCCGAATTGGCCTTCTTTCTTTCGATTTCCATCTTCCTTGCCATCGTTGTCATGTTTTGGCTGTTCCGGAGTTGGTGGGGCGTCTTGCTCCCGCTTGTCGGCGTGGGCATTTCCATGGCGTGGACCTTTGGTTTGATGGCCGCGACTGGAAGACCGCTTGACATCATCGGCGAATTGTTGCCCACGGTGCTGTTTGTCTGCGGGGTGAGCGACATCATCCACTTGGTGACCCGCTATCAGCAAGATCTGCAAACAGGTTTGAATGCCAAGGACGCGATGCAAATAACCCTCAGGGAAATTGGCGGCGCCCTGTTGCTCACCTGCATCACCACCGCCATCGGATTTGTGACGCTATACACGTCACCTTTGCCGCCGATTCGGGCATTTGGACTGTATGCTGCCGCCGGTGTTGTTTTTGCATGGATCGCGGTGCTCGTATTCATCCCGATTGTCCTGTTGCGCATCGATCCCGAAAAGGTGCGTTCAAGCAAAGGAACCTCCAACAATCCTTGGTGGGGCCGCCAAATGAACCGGATTTTTCATTGGGTGAAACGCTGGGGCAACTGGATCATGGCGACTTCCGTGGTGATTTGCGCGGTTTCCGTGTATGGCATGTCGCTGATTTCCTACGACAGCTACCTGCTCGACGATGTCTCTCCCAGCGATCCGACCCGCGCCAACATGCAGTTTTTTGAGGATCACTTCTACGGTGCACGGTCCTTCGAAATGGCCATTCTCCCCAAAAACGGCAAACTTGTCACCGACCTCGACATCCTCCAAGACATCGATACGATTCAGGATTTTCTGGATACACAAACGCGCATCAGTCCGTTTTTCTCGACGGTCAACTATCTGAAAGGTGCCAATCAGCTGTACCGCGGCGGCAACGAACGATTTTTCAAGCTGCCCTCCTCTGAAGAAAAGGTGGAAGAATTGCTGGCCTTCGGGTACGTGGGCGGTGCGAAGGAAGTTTTGGAAATGACCATGACGCCCAGTCGTCAAATGGGCCGTCTCAGTGCAAAAATCGGCGATATCGGCAGTTATCGATTCGATTCCATCCGTCAGAACCTGAATACATTCGTCCAGAAAAACTGCCACCCTGAAAATTTCGATTACCACCTCACGGGCCTCGCGGTGATCAACGAAGCCAATGCCGACGTGCTCCGCGACGGTTTGTTTCTGGACTTGGTGATGGCTGTGGTGATGATCGCGATTTTGATGGGCATCATGTTCCGCGACTGGAAAATGGCACTTGTGGCGATGATTCCCAACATTTTGCCACTGTTGGTCACGGCCGGCATGATGGGTTTTTCAGGCATCACCTTGCGGCCATCAACTTCGATTGTGTTTTTGGTGGCCTTCGGCATCGCCACCGACGATACGATCCACTTCATGTCGCGGTTCAGGCATGAGCTGCGCATCGGCCGCGACCTCGAAACAGGCCTGCACAATGCGATGATGGGCACTGGCAAAGCCATGATCATCGCCGGTTTGATTTTGCTTTCGGGCTTTGGAAGCTTGATGACCTCAGACTTTGGAGGCACATTTGTGATTGGCCTGTTTACCACGGTGACCTTGCTTGTTGCATTGCCGGCCGACCTGTTGCTGTTGCCTGCTTTGATCCGTTTGACGGGAATCGGTAAACTAGCAGCAGATCCGACAAGGCGGTAGCCAATGGCTAGATTTGAGGCAAGCAAAAGCTTGGCTTTTTCGTAGTTTTTTGATAACGGCACATTCCTTAAATTGCGCCGCATTTTACCAAAGACACAAGGCGTTAAACGCAAAAAATATGGCAGAAATCCTCGAAATGCCCAAGCTGAGCGACACGATGACAGATGGCGTCGTTGCTGCTTGGCACAAAAAGGTCGGAGAAAAGGTCAATGCAGGCGAATTGCTTGCTGAAATCGAGACCGACAAGGCGACCATGGAATTGGATTCCTTCTACACCGGCACCCTGTTGTGGATTGCTGTGGAAGCCCAAGGATCCGTCACGGTCGGAAAACTGTTGGCAATCATCGGCAAGGAAGGCGACGATGTCAAAGCGATTCTGGCGGACTACGAAGCCAAAAAAGGCGGCGGAAAACCCAGTGTGAGTGCGAGTGTGAGTGAGGAGAAGAAGGCAGCGCCGGTTGCGGAAGCTCCGCAAACTCCTGCGGTTGCCCAGGCCGAAGCCCAGCATGCTGAATCCGACGATGACCGCGTCAAGGCATCGCCGCTGGCAAAGAGCATGGCCAAGTCGCGTGGCATCGACATCAACAGAGTTCAAGGCTCGGGTCCGGAAGGCCGCGTCGTGAAAAAAGACGTCGAAAACTACAAGGAATCCGCAGCAACCGCCAAAGGCTCGGGCATCCCGGCGATGGGCCTGCCAACCGGCAAGGAGGGCTTCACCGAAGTGCCGCTCAGCCAAATGCGCAAAACCATCGCCCGCCGATTGGTCGAAAGCAAAAATACCGCGCCTCACTTTTACCTCACGATGGAGATCGACATGGACAATGTCTGGTCTGCCCGTGCAGCCATCAATGAGTCGGCCCCGGTGAAGGTCTCCTTCAACGACATCGTGATCAAAGCCGTGGCCATGGCCTTGCGTCAGCACCCAGGCGTGAATGCGAGCTGGCGCGGAGAATCCATCCGCTACAACCAACACATCCATATCGGCATGGCCGTGGCGGTGCCCGATGGCTTGATCGTGCCGGTGATCCGCTTTGCCGACAACCTCGGCTTTTCGCAAATCGCAGGCGAAGCCAAAGCGCCTCGCCGAAATGGCCCGCGACAAAAAATTGCAGCCCAGCGATTGGGAAGGCAATACCTTCACGATCAGCAACCTCGGCATGTTTGGCATCGAGGAATTCACCGCGATCGTCAATCCACCAGATGCATGCATCTTGGCCGTCGGCGCGATCCGCGACGTACCCGTGGTCAAAAACGGCGCCGTGGTGCCTGGCAAAACAATGAAAGTGACCCTGAGCTGCGACCACCGCGTGGTCGACGGCGCGGTCGGTTCAGCTTTCTTGAAAACACTGAAAGAATACCTCGAGCAGCCCATGCGGATGCTGATTTGAGGGATTGGGTTTTAATTGAAAAAAGGCACGAAGTTGAATGACTTCGTGCCTTTTTTGATTGGTCCGCTGCAAAAATTAGAAATGGAAATTAGAAATGAGAAATGAGAAATCCCCCCATCATTTCTAATTTCTAATTTCTCATTTCTAATTGCTAACCTTTACTTCCTCAAGTGCGCATCCAAAAACTTCAGCACTTCGCCGTAGCCTTTGATTTCGTTTTCCTTTTTCACGAAGCCATGGCCTTCGTCGGGGAAGACGACGTATTCTGCGACTACGTTGTTTTTCTTGACGGCGGCGACGATTTCATCGCTTTCGACCTGCAGTACACGGGGATCGTTGGCACCTTGCAGCACCATGATCGGATGCTTGACTTGGTCGGCGTGAAACAACGGTGAAATATTATACAAACGAACGCTGTCGGCGGTGGATGGATCGCCCATTTCGGCATAAAGCGCCTTCCTGAAGGACTCCCAATACGGCGGAATCGAGCGCAAGGTCCGCAGCCAATTCGTCACGCCAAAGAAGTTGACGCCGACTTTAAATTCGTCGGGGGTTGTGGTCATCGCGCACATGGTCATGAAGCCGCCGTAGCTGCCGCCGATGATGCCGATTTTGGTCGAATCAATGTAATTTTGGGATTGCAGCCATTTTTTGCCCCAAATACAATCCTTCAGGTCCTTGTCGCCGTGGTTGCGGTCGTCCATTCGGTAAAATGACTTGCCATAACCATTGCTGCCACGGTTATTGACCGCGAGAATGGCGTAGCCGTGGTTGACCAAATATTGCACCATCGCATTGTAGCCGGTGCGCGACTGTCCGCCGGGGCCACCGTGCACCATCACCAACGCTGGCGAAACGCTGTCGGGCGTGGCCATCAGCGGCTTGTAGTAAATGGCTGGAATTTCCTGACCGTCAAAGCTCTTGAAGCGCACAACTTCGGCAGTGACCAAATCCTCGGCATTGATCTCCGGATTTAGCGTGTTGGTGAGTTTTTTGAGCTCCTTGGATGCGAAATTGTAGGCGTAGATATTCGAAGGAGCTTTGGAAGTTCCTACGGAAAGGCGCATCCAATTTTCGGCGTCGCTGATGTTCACGGCGAGGATGTCGCCATCTGGAATATCAGGGAATGCAACCTCTTGCATCGTCTTGTTGTCGAGGACCTTGAGGCTATTTTTGCCATCTTCGTTGATGGCAATGACGCGGTACTTTTCGGTTTCGCTGAGGTAGCTGTACTGCACATCCCACTTGGCTTCGTAGAGTTTGCGATGGGTTCCCGTTGCGATTTCATAATCCATCAAAACGGTGAATTCCGACTTGGCATTGGTGAGATAGTAGAAATGGCTCGCATCCTTGTTGAATCCACTTCCCAAGTAATTTCCGGGGGCCGTGCTGTCGTGGATTGCGGTCATTTTACCTGATGCGATTTCGCGGATGTACAGCTCGTTTTCGCTTGTGGTGACCGGACGGGCCAAGGAGACCATTTTCTCATCCATGGAAAGGTCAGCAACCTCGAGGGCATCGTCATTTTGGAAAATGAGCTGCGGTTTCCAATCTGCGGAACTCATTTTGTACAGGTCCATCGCCTGCGGATTGCGTTTATTGCTGCCATAATAGAAGGCATTTTTGGCCGAATTAAAATTCAAGAAATCATTGCGCGCATCGTTTCCGGGCGTGAGGTCGGTCGATATTCCATCGTGGAGGAAGTAGATATGGCTCAGCTCATTGCCGCCTTGATCGGCAGAATAGATGATTCCCTGATTGTCGAGATTCGCCTCCGGGCCGGCAGGATGAATGTAGCCCTGTGCATACAACGACTGCACGGTATCATGCGTGAGGGCCGTCATCTTGCCGTCGGCGACATTGATTTCATAGAGGTTGTAGATGCCGGTTTCGTTGCTGTGGACGAGGAGTTTGGATTCGTCTTGCGACCAAAAGCCACCGCCCACGTTCGTGTTCTTGTAGAACTGCTCGATGGTATATTGCCTGATGACGCGCGGTGGGGTGCTTTGCGTCGCATCCTTGCAGCCAAGGATACCCAATGTGAGCAGGAGTGTGAGCGCAAAAAACGCCCGACTGAGTGAATTGATTTTCATTTTCTTAAGTCTTGAGAAAGCGAAGATAACAAGAATATCGGCAGCCCGACGGGGGATGCATTTGGGGATTGGACGCGGCGGGTGTGGACTTGGTTACCGCCCCTTCGCAGAAAGCTTCGCAACCATCAACGTCAACACATGCAGCACCAGCCCCGTCACGAAAACGCCGACGAGCACATTCGCACTGTGCACGAAAACCTCCCCCCAGGAAAAGAAGGAGAAAACGAACTTGGGGATTTTCCAGAAGAGCACCCACATCGTCGGCAGCAAGGCCAACCAACCGATGACGCCCAAGAGGCGATAAGGCTTTTCAGAACCCCAAGCAATGGCGTGCATGACCCAATTCAGTGGCAGGCAAAGCAACCAATACACTCCGAACAAGGTCAAAGCAAACAGGGCAGGACTATTGTCGGTAAGCAAGGACTTTGCGGCGATCAAAAACTCGTCATGGGTGATGGAATCCGAAAACATGACGGCAAACGCATCGAGCACCAAAGCGTGGAAAGCAGAAATGGTCTCGACCAGACTGCGGTTGCCCGATTGCATTGTCATCACGACCAGAAACAGCAAGCCAATCAGCTGAAATGGAACACTTTGCAATAAGATCTTTACCCATTTGGGCTTGGTGAAAAACGCATAAGGAAGTTCCTCAACGGGAATCTGTTTGCGCTCCTCCTCCGTCATGTTCATACCGAAGACTTTGAGACTCGACCCGGTGGGAATCCAACCCAAAATGAATTTGATGCCACCAACCGTGGCACTGTGCAACGGCAGCCACCGATGATAGAAAGTGACAAATTCCAGCACGCCAATTTTGAAAAGCCTGCAAAGAAGCAAATTGAGCACGTTGCCGCCGAAAATCAGAACAGCCGAAATCATCGTACCGAGAAGGAAGGCATTGGGGGAATAGATACTCACATCAAATTCGTTTTAGAAATCCATTCTACAAAATTTCACAGCCTGAGCCTGCATCCCCAAAATACGAAGGGTATAAATCCCGGTTTCCAGGTCTGAAACATCCATTTGGAAACTCTCTGCCAACTGCGTTCCTAGCACAGCCGTTGCCATGACAACACTTCCTTGGGCGTTGATGACTTGCAAAATGCCTTCGCCTTCTGCTTGGGGCAACTGCACACGCAGCCAATCCTGCGCAGGGTTGGGGTAAACGGAAAGGCTTGGTGTTTGGTCCGCAATCCAAACCTGCTTCGCAGGCGCATACGCGACCGTGCCCGCTGCGTCTGTGTACGCGAGGCGGTACCAAGAATAGCCCTTCAAGGGCGCAATATCCAACAGCGAATATTGCGTTTGGTCGGCCCTCCTCGTTTCCATCGGTGCATAATTGCGGGCGTCTGCACTTCTTTCCACCGTGAAGGAACCTTCCGAATTGGGATTCGAATTTGCCCAGCTGAGTTCCACCTGATTCGTTGTATTGACTTGCGCATTCCAATCCGACAAACCTTGAGGAAGAATGATGCAGGTATGACACGGTGCCACACAAGGCGCTGTTTGCGAAGCCAATACCCCGTTTCCAGCCACCAACAACTGCGCGGTTCCGCTGACAGCAACGTCATATATTGCGCCCGCAATCGGGATCGTCGCCGTAGGCGCCAGGTTTACATCGTATTGATAAACATTGTTGTTGGAGCCGACAAATACGTTGCCACAATTGTCGACCGCGACGCCAGAATACTGCTCGGCGGTGCCTCCCGGAATTGCGACGCTCGTGATCAAAGCTCCCGTCGCCAGATTGCGTTTCATCAACGTCACGCCGTTGGTCGTGAAGGCAAACGTGCCGTAAACGGCAAGTCCATTGATCCCCGAAGTCGTATTCGTTCCATTGGCGTACAGCGGACCGTTGTACAATAAGCTGTAGCCATTTCCCACGTTGTAAATCGGTCCGTAGGTGTTGTTTCTGCCCAAAAATTCATTCCCGACCGCTGTCAAAACGTAATAATTGCCAGAAGCTGCGGGCTCAAACGCGCGCGGTTCCGATCCAGATACTACCACAGCCCCAGTCAGGGCGCCGGTCGTGAGATTGACTGTTGAAATCGAATTCGCGGGAACCAAAACGGCACTTGCTGAATATGCCGTCGCCATCGACAACCGCGAAAAATCGCAGGAAAAGGCGAGACGCCAGAATTCGTAGACGCCATTGTTGACGGTCCATTGCACGATGCCGCTGCTGTTCAATTTTTCGCGGTTGCCATCGCAGCAACCTTCGATGATGTAAACATTGCCGAGGTCATCGGTGATCATGTCGCCGTACCAATCGGTATGGTTGGTGTTGTAGTTCCAAACCAAGGCACCTGCGGACGTAAATTTCTTCACTTTCCACGGGCTGCTGCCGCCAAACGCGTAGATATTTCCACTGCAATCCCAGCCCACATCAAAGACCTTTCCTTGGGCTGTAAAACCCGGATTGATGATCCAAGGATCAATGAATAACGTCTGTGCGTGGTCATAATCTGCAACCTCAAAACGCAATACATTGCCCACCAATTCAAATCGAATGTCCACAGGATCACCGCTTTCCAGTAAATAAGCCGTCGGTGCGTGATCGATCAAGGCGGCATCGCCGAGGGTGGCGTGAAGATTGCCTTCGCTGTCTAGAAACATTTCGTCAGCTCCTGCGAATGCCAGCGCAATATTTGCAGCATTAGCGCCCGGCTTCACGGTCAAACTGTACTTGATTCCCTCGGATGCATGAAACGTATATTCGAGGTCTATTCCGTCATACAAACCGTTGTACTTCAGGGCTGAATAGCTGCGAGCCCCAACAAGTTGGCCTCCATTCGCAGCATAATGAAACAAAGGTGTTTGGAGGGAATCCAATCGAATGGCAGTGCCCGTGGAGCCCAACCATTCGGCGGAAATCTGAAGGGTGTCGTAGATGATTTTCTGAAGATCTTCCTTCTCGTTGTCGGGTTCGTCCTCGGATTCCTTCTCGACCATGTACCGCGGCACGGCGACGGGTTTCCGGAATCGGTAAGAGAACCCGGCGGAGGTGTAGAAAATCTCGGTTCCCTTGTTGTCCACGCCAGCAAAAACAGGCTTGCCCTCCACGTCATCAAACTGTCCGATATTTTCCACGAAATATCTGTCTTCGTAGGGATCAATGCGCCAATCAGGGCTTTGGGCAGCAAGCGAAGACCAGATAAAAAGCAAGGCAGCAAATAGGACAATTCTCATAGAATGAGCCGAATTGGGCATTTTGCCAAAGATACTTCGCCACGCGGGACTGTCCAAGTTTGGGAAAGGCCGATTTGATTCACCCAACCAATCTCGTGTGATGCCCCTTCGTTTTCATTGGATAATCTGACTGATCAAAGCAACACTGAAGATGCTGAGCAAAAACCATCCGACGAAACCTTCCAGGACAGCCATGTATTTGGCCATGCCTTGGAAAGGGATTTCGCCAAACCCGAGTTGCGTGAAGGCATTGAGGCTGTTGGTGAAGGCATCGAGCAAATGAATCGCGAGCTGTGTGACCACATGGGCGAGCAAAATCAGGCTGAAGCCCATTGTTGCCGTGAGCCGCTTCAACGTGCTTTGCATGCGCCATTTGCCCAAGGTGTTGTCAAAACTGCCATAAATCGCCTTCTGAAAGCGAAAATAAAGGCTGTCGACACGGATCCATCGCCATCCGCCGACATTGAAATAGGCGGGTAGCGTTTTTTTGTGCTCCTTGAGAAATTGTAGAAATTTATCGCGTTCCTCGTCGAGATAATTTTCCTCATCATGGTGGTCTTCGAGGATGGAAACCAGTGATTTACCTTCTGTGAACCACTTCGCATAGTTCTGCATGCGCAGCGGAATTGAAATCCGACTTTGAATACCGCAATGCCGTGGAAAGAAGAAGTAAAACAGTCCAAAGGTCAACAACACCCAAAAGGACCAAATCATAGACTTCACCGGATTGGTTCCGTAGTCGCAGAAGGTCTTCAAAAACACGTTCATCAACCATTGAAAATACACCTGAAAATCAGGATCTTTTTCGTACAGATAAGCAAGGTAGGCCGTTTCGACATCCTTCCATTCGTTGTAGCAAGCATTGGCAGAGAGGCGATTGCCTTGGTCACGGTAGGAGGAGTAAAACAAGGCATAAGTGCTGATAAGGGTGTTGAACCCAAAATTGCTGCGGAATTGGTTGATGTTGCCGCCGTGGAGCATGAGGTTTTGTTCGGGGTCGTAAATGGCAATTTTGTCGCCTGCAAGGCTCTGCCATTCGACTTTGGCATTGCTGGTGTTGAAATTGAAGGCCTCGGCCAAAATGTTGCCCTCCAAATTGCAGTCGTGGATGCTCAGTTGATTGTCGACGGCGGTGAATGAAAGATCGAGGGGAACGTTTGTCGTATTATGCGTGAAGTTGAAGGAGTTGAACGCCGAGTTTCCCAGGTTGATTTTTGCGCTGCGACGATTGGGAAGACCTTTGTCGAGGTGGAAAACACAGCGGTCGAAACTGAGGTCAAACGGATCCACGCGGTTCAATAATTCGAAAAAAGGCGGAACCGGCGGCAGGTTTTTGATGACATTCTGTGCTTCATTTACCCTCGGATTTTGCACCCATTCGGGGTTTTGGCTGAAAACGCAATTGGTAAAGCTCAAATGGTCACTGACTTTGCTCGCGGTAATTTCCATGCCATGATGGAAGGTGCAGCTGTCAAAGTCAAAAAATTCCAGCTGACTCGAATAGATATAAAGATGATGTTTGAACGTACATCCTTTGAAAATGCCCTGCAAGGATTGACAAGATCTAAAACCGACGATGTCCTCAAACACAACATTGCGCAGCAAGTACCAATAAGCAGACGGGAAAATGCAATTGTTGAATTCGACACCTTTGCGCACGATAATGGGTGGACCGTTGGTAACAAACCGTTTGTCGAGGTCATTGTCCTCCGCGCGGTCAAAAACCACCTCGACATTTCGGAGGATGACAAAATCCTTTTTGGAATGGTAGGAAACAGGATAACCGACGTTGTTTTCTGCCGGCAAATCCACCACATCGTTTGTCAGCTCCTCCATCAGGCGCCGGAATGAGACTTTTTGGCCGTCGATGCTCGAGCCCGACAATGCAGTGGGAACGCAAAGCAAAAGGCCAAAAAGAAACCGATGCATAGGAGAACCGATCAATCTCGTAAGGTGAATATGCTTCATCCTTCGCAATGCAAACCATTGCAAGGATCATTGTTCCTTGGAAATGTTTAATAATTCCATGATGATGGGATTTTGGTCCAGAAAGGCGCTGGAACGATTCAAGGCTACGACCGTATCCACATTCCATTTCGCATTTGCAAGGAATGTATTCGAAAACTTATTCCTTAGTTCAAATCTTGTTGTTTTGCTACTGAATTCCTCTGTGATTGTTAACTTGAGGAATGAATTCGAAATTGGTATTTCTTGTGTTGCTGCTCTTGCACGTCTACGGTCTGCAACTGGTAGCGGGACAGTCTTTGGGTAGCCCCTGTGCCAGGGCACAGTCCTACCATATCGTTGTCCTCGGCTCGTCGACCGCGGCAGGCTCAGGCCCAAGCAGCCCTGACAGTACCTGGGTCAACCGCTACCGCCGGCATTTGCAGACTGTAAATCCTGCCAATCTCCTTACCAACCTTGCTGTCGGCGGTTTCACGACCTACCGCATCATGCCCACGGGCTATACACCGCCGCCGGGACGGCCTACACCCGATGTGACCCACAACATCACGCAGGCCTTAAGCCTCAACCCCGATGCCATCATCATCAACATGCCCTCCAATGATGTTTCCAGCGGATTTACCGTCGCCGAGCAACTCCGCAACTTTGACACGATCATCGACCTTGCAGCTTTGGCCGGGGTACCCGTTTGGATCACGACCACCCAACCCAAAAACTACACCAATCCGCAATCGGTGCTCAAGCAAATCGAAGTGCGCGACTCGATCTATGCACGATACGGCAGCAAGGCGATCGACTTTTGGACGACGATTGCAGCCCCCAATGGCTGGATTGATACGCTTTACGATTCTGGCGACGGCACCCACCTCAACAATGCGGCGCACGGCATCCTCTGCAATCGGGTCATTGCCGAATTCATACCTGATTCGCTCTTTTTGCCGCTTCCTTTTGTGGACCTTGCGGCGCTTTCGCTCTCGCCCGTGTATGCGCCTGTATGTGGCGACCCACAAAGCATATTTCGTGCGTCGGTCGCCAATTTCGGGCAAGCCGCAACGAATTCGCCGGCCTTGACCATGCTTTGGGAAAATCTGACCACCAACCAACAAGGGCAACTCGTTGGCAGTCTGGCAGTTTTGGGAACCTGCGACAGCGATAGCTTTGACTTCATGGTCAATACCGCCACTGCCGGGTACTACCGCATGCGCGTATGGGTGGTGTACCCCGGTGATTTGGCTGCGGCCAATGATACCACCGAATTTTTAGCCCATTTTTCTGGAATTCCGACGCTGACAGGACAATCCGACACGCTTTGCGGCATCGGACAAATGCCTTTGTCGGTCATCGTGGATCCGCAAGACACTGTATTTTGGTATGATTCGCAGTCAGGTGGAAGCCTTGTCGGAAACGGACCCCTGTATTTGACGCCTAACCTTTCCACGACCACCACCTATTTTGCTGAAGCCGTCAGAGGTAACCTCTTTGAAGTCGGGCAATTGTCGACCACGCTCAATTCGGGTGTAAATTGGAATGGAGCAATGATGGATGTGCGTGCGCTGACGGCCTTGACCATCGACAGCTTTGGAATCAAAATCAATTCTTTGGGAATGCAAACCGTCGGTATTTATACCAAATCCGGCACCCATATCGGATTTCAGACCAATCCCGGAGCGTGGACCTTGCTGGGCACCACTACGGTTCAAGTGAACAATTCGGGAAATTTGACCCAAGTACCGCTTGGTGGACTTTCCCTGAATGCCGGAGACACGATGGGTTTGTATTTTTACTTGCAGAACACGGCTTCGACGCTTTCTTACAACTCCGTTTCGCAGCCTCAAACACGGAGCAATGCGGAAATTGCAATTTTTACGGGCAGCGGCGTAAGTACGGGCTTTTCCAACAGTTTCTATCCCCGTGACTTGAACGCGCGGGTGTATTACCACCATGGAAGCCGACCGCTCGGCGATTGCAGCACAGGCAGGATTCCGGTCACCGCCGTGTTGTCACAGCCTGATGTCGCCTTGCCTGCCGATACCATCATTGACTTTAATGCCAGTTTGCTGCTTTCAGCGCCTTCCGGATTTGTACAATACCATTGGTCGACAGGAGATTCAGGCAATAGCCTCCTGCTCACGGGGATGGGTTTGGGTACCGGCATCCACCACATCCTCTTGACCGTCACCGATAGCGTGGGATGTTTCGCAAGTGACACCATCGTCGTGGGCGTCGCCTATTTGCTGGCAACCACCTCGCCATTGGAAAATGATCTGGTTATATGGCCCAATCCTGCAGGCAACTTTGTCAGCGTTCGGGCCGAATCGGATTTGGAGGATGGGCTGCTGCGTTTTTTCAACCTTGCGGGCCAATTGCGCTCGGAGCATCGCCTGCTTGCAGGGCATGACGAACAAATCGACATCCGGGAGCTTGCAGCGGGTGTTTATTTCGTCGAATTCCAAACTGGTGATCGGATAAAAATTTACCGCCAAAGGCTGATTGTCCAGCGTTAGTGCGCAGGCGAATATTTGTTCTGCGCACGGTGTCTCCTGAATCGAACGCATTTTTCTATCTTGCCATTAAAAGAATACCATGAAAAAATTGCTCCTTGTCGGATGGATGCTTGCCCTGGGTTGGGTCGATTTGGCGGCACAAGACACGTTTTCCATCGTGGCGGTGGACAGCGTCACGGGCGAAGTGGGTAGCGCAGGCGCCTCTTGTGTGGACTTGTTTTCCTTCCCCGGATACACGAATCATTTTCTCGGTGACTTGATTCCGGGTGTGGGCGCGATCAATACCCAAGCGTACTACCTCGCTGGCAATCAGACGAATGCCCGCACGCGAATGAACGCTGGCGATACGCCACAACAGATCATCGATTGGTTGGTCGCCAATGACATTCAGGGAAATCCCAACATCCGGCAGTATGGTGTGGTCGGTTTGGTGAATGGAAGTCCGCAAGCGGCGGCGCATACCGGGGTGAATACCGACAATTACAAAGGTCACGTTCTGGGTCCGAATTACAGCATTCAGGGCAATATCCTGCTCGGGCAAATGGTTCTGGATTCGATGGAGGCGCAGTTCAACCGCGCCCCGGGCGACTTGGCCTGCAAACTGATGGCAGCCTTGCAGGGCGCCAATATGGTGGGCGCCGATACACGTTGCAGCGTCAATGGGACGTCCTCTTTGTTTGCATTCGTCAAGGTTTCGCAGCCCAACGATCCGTATGGCAGCCCCTCCTTTTTGGTTTCGGTCAAGACGCACAACAACGCAGGCATCGAGCCGATCGATACTTTGCAGACCTTGTTTGATGCGGTGAAGACCTGCAATGTGACGGCCATTCAACCCAGCGCGGACATCGCAAGCCTCCATGTTTTTCCTAACCCCGCGAATGACCGTCTGACGGTGGAGTGGGAGGGGGCAGGAAACAACCCGTTTGAGGTTCAAATTCTCGATGCAGTGGGGAGGGTCATCTCACGCATGGAATGTTTCCATCAGCAAACCATCAATATGGGACATCTACCCCCCGGACTTTACCGCTTGCAGGTCGTCCATGGAGAAAACAAGCAAGGCGTCACTTTGATCAAAAACTAAACGCAATCATTGAAAATATGGGATACGGAATCATGCCTTATCGGGTCAAACTGGCAGAAATCGAGCAATTGTTCGGGACGAGTGACCAGGAACTCGCAAGTCGCATCAGAAATGCCATCCAGGCGAGGCTCCAACAATTGGACAATAGTTTTGGGGATCCTTCCGCCACGGAAATTCTTACAGATTTTTTGGATGGGAAGATTTCACACCCTCAAAGCGGTCACCTGTATTGGTACGTTATCGAGGCGATGATCCGCTATTTTGGAACGTTTTTGGCCAACGGCGAATGGTATCCGGTGCGCGACGAGGAAATTTACAAAGTGGCTGGGACGAGCATGTATCACTTGCGAATTTCCAAAAAACTCCCTTCGCCGGATGACTTCCCTTCCGTCTACATGGTATTTCACGCCGATCTTGACAAGGCGTCCATGAGCATCAAGGATACCGATCATGACGCAGCGCAAAAAGCGCAATTCGAAGACTGGTGCACCAAGGCAAAATCGGCTGGCCAGGATTTGGTGATGTATTATTATTGAGCATCAAGAATATGAAAAAGCCACTCAATTTTCTTCCCGGATTCAAGGCGAGTTGCCTGACTGTCTGCATTCTCTACATCTTCCTGGCTGGCGGATTGTTTGCCCGTGGGTTGATGGTTGCGATGGCCGAATACCAAGTGCCACAAGCACAATTGGATTCGCCGCATTACTACGATGCGATCTTTTGGGTTTATTCCCATATGCTGATCCTCGGATTGCTCATCGGCGCGATTGGATGGCTGGTCAAGGAAGCCAAGGCGCAGATTTGGCTCTCTAGGCTGATTTTCATCGTCCATGTTTATTATACGATTCTGGATTTCAAGTCCTCTGATTCGGCCGTGGGGAATGCGCTTTACAAGGGGCCTGCCTCCATTTTTCCGGCGATCATCGCCCTTTTGGTGACTTTGTTGTTTTTGCACTTGAGTTTTGGGAAGGCAACTAACATCAGCCCTGGGACATCGCCGCAGGGAAATGACTGAAATTTAACCTGGCGAGACACACGAGGCCCCCGAAAACGTGCGGCACTTTACACCCGAGCCTAACAGCTCGATAACGCCCCGGGCAACAACACCATGCATTCAATACGACCTAATCCAGAATCCAAGTTTGTCAGACAGACCAACTCCCATTCGCTTACCAAAACCTCCAATACAAGGCCACGAGGGCGCCCACAATCAGGAGGCTGCCGACCAAAAAGCTTTTGGAGACCTTGAACAGGGCGATGTCCACGTCGAGCTTCTGGGCTTTGTCGCCGCTGCGGTTTTCGATCATGGAAATGACCCACATGCCGGCGATACAGAGGATGAAGACGAATCCCATCCGGTCCAGAAACGGAATTTCGTAGATACCGTCTGCTGTCAATTTGGAGAATCCCATGCCGGAGAGCCAAGACAAATCCATCATCCGTGGGAGGAACTTGAAGAGCACCGAGAACCCGAATCCGCCGATGGTAGCAAACAATGCGGCATTGCTCGTGGCCCGTTTCCAGAAGAATCCCAACAAGAACATCGCGAAGATGCCCGGACTTACAAATCCTGTATATTCTTGGATATAGTTCAATCCGCCCTTGTCAATGCCCAAATGGGGTGCAATCAGCACGGCGATGAGCATGGAAATCATCACGACAATTTGCCCGACCCGCACCTGTTGCTTTTCGCTGGCGGATTTGACGATGACTTTTTTGTAGATGTCCAAGGTAAAAATCGTCGCGATGCTGTTGATTTTCCCAGCCAAGGAGGCCACAATCGCGGCGGTCAAGGCTGCAAAGCTCAAGCCCTTCAGGCCTACGGGCAGCAAATTCAACAGGGTTGGGTACGCTTTGTCCGGTGCCATGGCGCCTTCCGGACCGATCATTTCAGCTTGGAATTGCCCATTTTTGAAGAGCACATACATGGCGATACCGGGGATGACGACGATCAAGGGCATCAGCAATTTGAGGAATGCAGCGAAGAGAATGCCGTTGCGGGCTGTTTTCAAATCCGCCCCAAGGGCCCTTTGCGTGATGTATTGATTGCAGCCCCAATAGCTGAAATTCGCGATCCACATGCCCCCTAGCAGAACAGTCAAGCCGGGCAAATCGAGGAAGTTGGGATTGTCGCGCTTCAGGATCATGTGCATGTGTTCGCTTGCCTGCGTGGACATCATGCTGAATCCGTCAAAAAATCCGCTGCCGCCGCCTTGTTCAGCGACCAAGTTCAGCGCCAAATAGGTCGTGACCAATCCGCCGAGAACGAGGAAAAAGACTTGAATCACGTCCGTGTAGCCGATGACTTTCATCCCACCGAGTGTGATCAAAATGGCAAATGCCGCGAGTCCGTAGGTGCACAATTCGAGGCTCAATCCCGAAATGCTGCTGATGGCCAAGGCTCCCAAAAACAGGATGCTCGTAAGGTTGACGACGACATAGAGCATCAGCCAAAACACCGCCATGATCATGGCCACGGTGTCGTTGTACCGCCGGCTCAGGAACTGCGGCATGGTGAAAATGCGGTTTTTGAGGTAAACCGGCATAAAAAACACGGCCACCACGATCAAGGTCGCTGCCGCCATCCATTCGTAGCTCGCCACTGCCAAACCGAGCTTAAATCCTGCCCCACTCATGCCGATGAACTGCTCGGCGGAGATGTTGGAGGCAATCAAGGAGGCACCGATGGCCCACCACGTGAGGGAACCTTCGGCCAAAAAGTAGTCTTTGGAATCAACTTCCGATTTGCGCTTCCGGAAATAGACCCACAAGCCGTAGGCGGCCACGATCACGAAGTATATCAGAAAGACGACGTAATCGAGCGGTTGGAGTTGGTGCATATCACTTACTTTGCAACAAAAGTAATCACCTTTTCACGGGCATCAAATTTTTCCAAAATCTGCTTATTTTGGAAATTGATGCGGTTTACATTGCCGATCTTCAGGCAACAATGGCTTCCCGTCGGAACGTCTTTGAGCATATTGCCGAGGCTAATTGAAATTCCATTGAAGGCGTCTTTGCCGCTACAGTTGGCACTGCCCACTTTTGTGAGGGTGCCTCCGGCTGTCTTTTGCGCAAGAATGTCGATCTGATCGATGGTGTAGCGGGCATCCTTGGGAAGGCCACTGCGAAAGCCATCGTCGGGAATGATCTTCACCATGGCATTGCTATTGGCGTTGATCGCGTTCAAGCCATCATATTCCTTTCCATCGACCATGAGTCGGATCTTTGGAGCGGGCGGCGCAATCACGCGAAAACTTAAGTCGGCGATTTTGATGCTTTGCCCATTGGTCAGCGATGATAGTGCGACGACACAGGTTTTACCCTTTGGCACGACCGTAACAATGCGCTTGTCTACGGGATTTAGGAACACTTCCGCCTCGGAGGCAGAAAATTTGGGGCTGTAATATTCACCCAGCAGCGGCACGTCAAGGGAAAAGGTATTGCCGCATTGAAAGTACAAATTCTGGACGGATTTGGATTCGAAAACAGCCTCAGGTTTTACGACAGTGTATTTTCCTTGCAACTGCAATTCCGCGATGTCGCCACTGGCAGTCGGAATTTTTGCAGTCGCCCCATAGCTTGCTTCCTTTTGATGCTGCCCGACTGGAAAGCCACCCGGCGCGGTCATGGACAGCGTCGCGCTTGTTCCACCTGGGTTCGCGCGAACGCCACTCCCAATAAATTCTGGCCGCACCTCGGAGTCAAACATGGCGACCGCCAGCGTGGTCTCAAATTTCATCCCTGCTGCAACGACCCTCGATCTCGGAATATCAAAGAAGGCCAACGAATCGACCTTGAACGTGGGCTGCACCGAGGACGCGGATAAAAAAACTTCCAGTATTTCGTTCTCCACCTGCAAAACCGACTGGCGAAGGCGCTCCAAGGTCACGAGGTCTGTGATGACGTTTGTTCCCTCAAATGTGGCAACCTCCCATGGTTTCGTTTTGTCCTCATAATTCGGTGCATCGGGATCTTTGCCGGGGTCAATCGCAATCTGTCCAAATGTTGCGAGCGGGAACTCTTGCCTTCGGTTTGGTGTTTCATGTCATTTGCGAAGTCGATGTAGCCATTCAGCTTTTCCCGAAGCATGTGCGCCTCGCCATCCCCACGCCCCTCATTCGCAGGCGAAAGGCCCCATAACGTTTGGTTGGCCACATTTTCGTCTGGCTTATCAAAGGGTTGGAAGTCGTAACCACCACCCATCTTGGCCAATTGGCGCAAAAGATTTTCGAGGTAGCGCGTCATTTCGTCCGTTTCCTCCTCAAGCTTGTCAATGTGCTTCAAAAGGAATTCGGCTTTGGAATCGCCTTGAGCGACCTGCTCATTGATTCCCGATTTGGTCATCATCGCGGTTCTACGGTTTTGCCTGAGCAGATTCTGATTTGCACCATGCAATGCCTGTCGCACCTTCTCTTGGGCAGCGCAATCCTTGGCGTTGTGATTGCCGCCTCCAAAATTGCAGGCTGTGAGGCTGCAAAGGGCAATCGCCACAAAGAAGAATGTTCTTGTTCTATTCATTCTATGATTGGTAAAATTTGAATTATCATGCCAATCCTGTGGAAGGACAGCATGACGCCAATCTAGACAAATTTCCTGCAATTGGGAAAAAGCCTGTCTCGCCGATTTGATTGAGGAGCTAGATAGACAGCCACGTTCATAGCCGCCACGGTCAGCTTTCATGCATCGGCGTTGGTGGTTGTCGATCGGTCTTCTTGCTGGGCGGCGACTGGGAGGCGTCGGCGTTGACGCGTTGTATTGCGGCTTTGCGGCGGAAGGATTTTGTTGGCGGCGTGCCGCCTTTTTATCGCCTCACCCCATCCCCTCTCCATGTCCTTCGGCATCGGAGATTTTGAAGGCCATGGAGAGGGGCGATGTCGGTCGGCGGTGCCGACTGTGAGGCGTCGGCGTCCCGCCGAAACGCCGATGCTGCAGTCAGCCTCTGGCTGGCGAGTTTGGGGAAGCAGTTCGAGGACGAGGGATCGGCTGTGCCGATTTGGGACGAGGCTTGCCTCGTCTGTCTGACCAATAGTTTTGGTGGAGAGCGCATGTTTGGCGGGGGATTGGCGGGAATTTGGCGTGCAATGCAGCACTCTGGTAGCAGGGTGGTTGCGGTTTCTGGGCGCTTGGATTGCAATCTGGGATGGCTTGATCGGTGGGTTGCCTAAAGGTCCGCCTGCGGCGGATGACATTTATTGGTGTTGCGTTGGCGTCTGCGACGCTTTGGGGTTGGCGTTGGGACATGGGGATCCTGGCCGAGGGCGGTGGCCCCGGCTATGGGATTTTGGCCTTTGCCTACGGCGATCTAAAGATTCAGGCCTTTTGCGAAAATTGTGGGTTTGGGCTTATTGTTTGCTGAGAGGTGGGGATTCCTTTTTGGGGAATAGTTTGGATAGGGCGGCTTGGAGGAACTGCTTTGGGTCTTGGTGACGCATTCGGCTGTCGGACAGGGTTTTTGGGGCTGGGACAGCGTGATGGGTGGCGCTGGGCAGGTGGCAGTGTGAGGTTGAGTGTGAGACTTGAGTCCACGCTTCGCATGGGGCATGAAGCGCGGCGATTCTGACGATGCCGTGTTTGTGGTGTTGGAGGATGCGGCGACCGACTGGGCGGATTTCGCGCCATTCGATCAGGATGGCGGTTAGGTGGTTGCGGGTGTCATCTACCGGTGGAATAGGGAGGGTGATGCCATCTTTTGGGAAAAAGTCGATGGGGATCCAATCGCTGGGGTCGGACCATTTGGTTTGGATGCTGCTGCTGTTTCTTGTTTTGACGTCTTGGCGTTGCCATTGTTTGAGGATGGCATTGTAGAAGATGTCTTTGATCTCGGTCTGACGGATGTGCAGGCGGAATTCTAGTCTTGCGTTGCCGTGGACGGGGATGGCATTTGCGGCGGCGGTGAGGCCGGTGATTTTGATCGCTGTTGGGTTGTGCTGCGGGCCCATCGGGGTCATGTGGACTTTGGCGCTGGGCGCTTCCGGGCCGCTGAGGTCGAGGCCTTTGAGGGCTGGTGCGACGTCGCAGAATTGGAATTTTTCGACGTAGGGCAGCTGTTCGCCAACGATGTGGACTTTGTTTCTGTTGGGTGCGCGGCGAATGCGGCTGGTGAACAAGTTCTGGGGATATGCTCGAAAAATGGGGCCCAGCGGGTCATCGGGGCCGCTGGCTTGGAGGCCGGCGTAGATTTGCCCGGCCATTTTGGCTGCGCCACCGAATTCCATTCGGTTGTCGTGGTAACGCTGGGTGGCGTTTTTAACGTGGATTTTGTCGGGTGCGAGGTGGACAATGTTTTTGTTGTCGCGGACGCGGAAAATGAGGTTTTGGAGTTTACCGGAGAGCAAGATGGGGCCGTGTGCTTTTGCCATTTACGTGTTGTTGGTGGATTCGATTGTTGAATATACACATTTTCTGGATCAGAATTTACAGGATTTGCAGAATTTTCTAAATAATGTATTGGTTGGTAATGCCTTGGACTGAATCGAAGGAGGACGACCTCGTCTGCTGCTGGATAAATGGTTTGTTTTCGCGCCGAAGGTGCCGTCTGTGGGTAGCCTCGGGCGGGAGCCCGAGGTTGGGTGGTTCCCACCGTTTTTTTCGCTTTGGCGGCGACCGCTTGCGGTCGACGGCAAAGCGGAGGTTGGCGGCTCTGCTGCGGAGGGGATTTTGTTTGCGGCTTTGCCGAATGAGGCGTCGGCGTCTCGCCGTAACGCCGATGCTGCATTTCAGCCTCAGGCTGACGAGTTTAAGGATCGTTTTGTAGGAATTGATTTTTATGTTTGGGTTTTGTAAATTGATGATTCAAACTTTTTGTGGCGTTGTTGACATTTTTAAACGTATCCCATTATCGCTTGACCAAGGTGCGGACCTCGCGGGACAAGCTGTTTTGGGACCTGGACGGGCGGTATTTTTATTACAAGCACCAGGACGCTGGCGGCTGGAGGTCGGGCAGGACCATGTGCAGGGGCAGGATTATCTGCATAGCATCCATGGGTGGATCAAGGGGGTGAATATGCCGGGGGATTTCTCCGGGTTGAACGAGCCCGGGCGTGACGGGGATGTGACTGCCGGGGCCAACTTGGACCGCTGGGCGGCGCGGGATGCCTATGCCTACCACTTGGGCTTCTATGACGGGGACTATGATCCGATCGGGACGGTGAACATGGGAAGCACTGCGGCTGCTTGGACTGACATGGCCGCTGACATCCTGACACTGCCAAGCCAAGGTGCGGGGCTTTACAACGGGAACATCGCCTTGATGATCACTGACCTGAACTTCCCTGCGGGGATGAGCAGTTACAGCGGGGCAAGCTACAATGCGATGGCCTACCAATATGACCAACTCAACCGCATCAAGCAGTCGCGGTCGTATATCCGGGATTTTCTGGGTTGGGATCGACTGACGGGTAACACGGGCTACTTCGATACGGACTACGGCTACGATCGCAACGGCAACATCCTCTACATGCACCGCTGCCTCCCCTATTGGACGGGCACGGACTGGGAGGCTTGGGACATGGACATTCAGGAGTACCACTACAACCGCGAACCTGGCAGCGGCCATTTGCTGGACAACAAGTTGAAGGTGGTGCGGGACGGGGTTTCTGAAACGTTGGTGGACATGGACATCGACGATCAGGCGGGTGGATCCGGGAATCCGGATGTTTTCAATTACCGCTATGACGCCATCGGGAACTTGGTGCGCGACAGCTCGGAGCATATCGACACGATCCTTTGGGACTTGCAGGGGAAGGTGCGGGCTGTGATCCGCACATCGGCTGGGCGAACGCTAGGGATGCCGGATTTGTATTTCTGGTATGATGGCATGGGCAGACGGATACATAAGCAAGTTTTGATGCCCGTGGAGGATGCTGACCCTGATACGACGGACACCTGGTATGCGCTGGACCCGCAAGGGAATGTGATGTCGGTGTATGAACAGACGAGGGCGAGCGGATGGAAGCATACGCGGGTGAAGGAGTTTCCGATTTATGGTGCCGACCGGTTGGGGATGGTGACGGCGAACCTGCTTCTGCGCAGCGAGCTGATGAGCCTTGGGCCTGTATTTGATCCGTCTTGGACGTACCGGGCTTTGGTGGTCGGAGAGGTGATGTATGATTCTCCGAAGTGGAAGGATCCTGCTGATCCTGATCAATCGGAGCGGAATGAAGGGGAGTATGTGGTCTTGGTGAACAATACTGACCGAAGGCTGCCTTTGAGTTATTTTTCCCTCGTGGAGCTGCTCTCTGGGGATACGGTGGTGCTGGACAGTGCGGATACTTTGGAGCCTCAGCAGCGGTTGGTGGTTGCTTTTACGGATAGTGTGGAGCTTTTTGGTCGCCTGGCGATGCTGCCTGAGGTGATGCAGGGGGATACGCGGTTTTCGTTGTTGCGGGCGCAAATGGACATGGCGCTGCCTGACAAGGGGGGCATCGTCGCAGTATTGTGTCAGGAACCTGGCGGCGACACGATGGAAGTGGACCGGCTGGGTTACGGGGAATATTTTGGACTTTTGGCTGAAAATGAAGAAGTTGTGGACAGTCTCATCGACTCTTTGGAGCTGAGGAGTTCTTTGACGTCTGTTTTGCGTAGAGGGTTTTCCATGGACCCCATCGTGGTCGGTGGCGGGCCTGTGTATCATGGCGGTGGTGTCGTAGGTCAGTCCGACCCTGCCGTCGAGCCATTGCCCTTGCCTGTTCCGGGAATTGGGAGCTACTTGTTGTCGCGCGGCTGGAGGCGGTATGAGTTGAAGAATCGGTTGAGCGATGTGCTGGCTGTCGTGTCGGACCTGAAGCTAGGGATGGAGTCTGGTGCGCCTGACTGGATCGTGGAGTACTACGTTGGGGATGTGTTGCGGATGCAGGATTACTATCCCTTTGGGATGGAGATGCCGCAGCGGGGTATGTGAGCGAGGAGTATCGGTATGGGTACAATGGTCAAGAAAAAGACAATGAAATTTCGGGTAACGGAAACAGCTATACAGCTTTATTTTGGAAATATGATGCAAGGTTGGGACGGCGATGGGAATTAGATCCCGTGAATAATTCAAGCATTTCGGGATATGCGACTTTCGCGGACAACCCGATCTTCATGGCAGACCCGACGGGCGCTGAACCATGGCACCCGGAGAAAGATGATAACGGAAGTCAAAAGTTGGTCGCCGATCGAGGAGACAACGCTGCAACCTTGGAAGCCTACCTTGGCACCATTGGGGTTGATTATTATCCAGAGGAATTTGAGGAATGGAGCATCCAAATCTCAAATGCCGAACAAAACCAGCAGGTAGCCGAGCTTCATTCCGACAATGGCAAGTTTGACAATTTGGTCGGGCAATTTTTAATGAGTCGATTGGACGAGAATCCCGCATGGGGGAATAAATATGGTTCCGGAGGAAATAAATGTAGTCCAGTTTCATTTGCAAGGTCATCAGCCGCAGTGGAATTCGTGTATGGCTCCGAATCCGAAAAGTTTAAATATTGGTCAGGAGCCAAAAACAAGCCATACGGCGAGGTTGGCTATTATCAGTTCCAAAACATATTTGGGCCAGGTGTCACATATGACTCGGGAAATACAGGTGATCAGAACTTGGCGAGGTTGCACGGAGACAATTTGGGACTTTCAGTGGCAATGCGAAAAATGGCCGCACCGGGTGTTCAAGTGTGGTCTGGAACGGGGTTTCATGTATCAAACTCTGAGGTTTGGGACATGCGACTAACACCTGGCGCGATTATCGGGCTTGGAGCTCATTCTGCTATATTTGTCGGCTACTCGACGGATAGCCGAGGCATCCTTCAGGTAACCTATTGGGATGACCATAATACGACCTACACATATGGGAGATTTGAAAATGATCGAAATCGCTGGGTGAAACCAAGATTGTTTCATGGCGGTAATTGGAATTAGAATAATGACACAATGAAAAGAGTTGCTCTACTTGTTGCATTCTTATTGCCACTTATGGCTTATTCTCAGGTCGTTGCCATCGCTGTAGACACTTTGCAAGGAGATTCAGAATTCAAGGGTGAAATTGATTTGGTTATTCTGCTTTCCACGAGTAAAGAAAATAGCCAAAGGGATCTTCAACGATTGATGGAGGCGGAAGACTGTAGAAGGTTTAAAAGAATAGCAATTGCAGTAGACTCTTCGATTGCTGAAATTCCGGAAATTCTATTTACGTGGACCTGGGTTTCTAAGTTGTGGATTTATGGCGATCTTGAATATTTTGCGGCTGGTTTCGAAAACCATCAAATTCCCATGCCGAATCATGAAAAAATTCCACGGAAATTCCGAAGATTCATCAATTTGGAGGAATTGCAAATTTCATTATTGCCAATCCGAAAAATTGGTATTGTTGGTCGATTGAAGAAAATTAACGTACTAAAGTTGAATTCGATTTTGTTGCGACGCCTTCCGCTCTCCGTCGGTACCTTAAAAGAGCTATCCACTTTGAGTGTTTCAAATTCTCCTTTTCAAAAATTGCCAAATTGGATCGGAAATCTCTCCAACCTAAGCGAAATCAACATCTCGAACACGGGTGTTAAATCATTGCCAAAGCAACTGTTTTCCTGCGAATTGCTAAGAACCATTGATTTTTCCTTCACAAACGTGAGTTTGGTTCCTGATGAAATTAAGAGCTTGTCTAATTTGGAAAGAATCGTTGCACCAGGAGAAATTCAATATTGCTCCCCATCGATTTGCGAATTGCCCGTCCTGAAAATATTTATAGGAGGGTTTACTGATTCTGCTGTCCGCCCAAAGTGTCTTGACGACACACTACAATGGGAAAACGCAGATTTGGTGTATGTAAAAAGGTAATAGCTCAAAGTCTCTGCTGGCCCGTATAATGGTCTAAGTTTGCAGGAATAGAGATATTGAAAGTGCCCCGCGCTCAGATTTGAGCTGAATCAAGGCGAGTTTCCTTTGCGAAGGTGGTTTCACGGGCATTGGAATATGATATTTGAAACATTATATGTCAAAATATCTGCTGGGTGTGTTCTTTGCAATGTTGGTCTGGAAATCGATGAAATTTTTGTCGGTGATAGGCCACTTGGGCCTAATCCGTATACCATCAAGCACTAAAAGCATCCGAGCATCGTATTCCTAGGCGACACCATGGAGGTGGACAGGGTTGCCTACGGGGAATACTTTGTACTTGCAACTGAAAATGCTGAAATCGCTGACAGTCTGGTTGGTTCACAAGAGATAAGGGTTAGTTTGATGTCGGTCTTGCGCACTGGTTATTCGATGGGGTCGGGGCAGGAGGGCGCCCTCTAAGTGAAAAGTAAAAATGGCCGGTTGGCCATCATTGGAGGCAATATATGGAATGCAATAACATCCTATTTAGGTTGGCAGGTTCAAGTGAGCTTGGAATGTCCTTTTGCACAAAGGCCCAAATGCGCCTCGGCCTATCGGCCTTTGTGGCTGTGTTGCTTCTGTTTTCGAATGGCAGCCTGTTCGCCGGGTCGGTGACCTATGTGAAGCCGATTGCGAATGCCAACCTGACCGCGGGACATGTGGTGACGTTGAGCGACCCTACGTGGGTGGATGAGTTCAACAACCCGGGGGATTTTGCGGTGCGGCGGGAGAATCAGGTGCGGTTGATTTATAGCCGTGATTCTTTGAGTGATGTGGACGGGGCCAACTGGACTTTGAGTGTCAACTATACGATTTTCTTTACGGGTCAGCCTCAGTTGCAGCCTGTGACCGGGACCTTGGCCATCGGGCATACTTCCTCTTTGCATAACTATACGGCTGCGCAGGTTTACGCGCCCGGGTCTCATACTGTGAGGGTAAAGCTGAACTCGGTGACGGTGGGCGGGACTACGCCTTTTCCGGAGGACGTGCACATGGAGGTGGTGACGGTGACCGAACGCTATCGGAAACTCGACATTGCGCAGCAGCCTGTCTTGAATTTCAATTCGACAACGGGGGTGTTGAGCTGGAATTACGTGCCGGGGGCGGAGGAGTATGATTTGGAATGGGCCTGGGTGGATTCTGCATCGGGCCTGGATTCGGCGGTGTCTTCAAGCGCGCTGCGCGGGGTGAACATGCCCGGGAATTATTATTTGCCGCAGCTCAATTATCGTGCGGGGACGGTTTGGTTTCGCGTGCGTGCCGTGGGGCGTTTCATCGACATGGGCAATGACTGGAGCTACAGGAGGTTTGGGGCCTGGTCCGATGCGGCGGGTTGGGAGATCGACGGGACCGACTGTTTCGAGCGGTACCGCAACCTGACCTGGACGGCGAGTTTTGCCGAGGACGGGAAATTCAAGAAGGTGGTGACGTATGTGGACGGAGCCGGGAAGACGCGGCAAAGTGTGACGCAATTGAGCAGCGACAGCACGTCGGTGGTGGTGCAGACGGAGTATGACAACGAGGGCCGGGGGGTTCTGACGACGATCCCCATCCCTGTAGCCGGGATTGACCTGCATTACCGGGATTTGCTGAACACGACCGCCGGGGGTACGTTGGCCTACGAACCCGGCGACTTCGATGACATCCTGTTGACCAATGCGATGGCGGTGAACAGCGGCTCTGCGAACTATTTTTCTTCTTCCAATACCTTGGGCGGGATGCACCGGGATTATATTCCCGACGCGAATGGGTATCCCTTCACCGAGACGGAGTTCATGCGTGACGCGACGGGCCGCGTGGCGCGGCAAAGCGGGGTCGGGGACGATCACCGGTTGGGGTCGGGGCATGAAACGCGGTTTTTCTATGCGGATGCGTCTGCGACGCAGTTGCACCGGATGTTCGGGGGGAATGTGGGGAAGGCGAGCCACTACATGATGAAGATGAGCGTGGACCCTAACGGTCAGCTGGGTCTTGCCTGGCAGGATCAGCAGGGGCGTGTGGTTGCCACGGCGCTGGCGGGTGATACCCCTGCCAATCTGGTGGCGCTGGATGACCTGCCCACCGACACGGTCACGGAGAACCTTTATGCCAACAACCGGATCGATACCCTGGAGGGTTTGAGCCATACGCAGCACATCTTCCCCAACGAGACGCCTGGCAAGCTGTATAGTTTCTACTATGCGTTTACCGGGCCCAATGTGGCGCTGGGCTGCATTTGCGAGGAATGCTCCTATACCCTGGAGATCTCGATCCGCGGGCCTGACGGGCGGTTGGTGGACCTTGACAGTGCAAGCGGCGGTCCGACGGATACCATCCTGACGGCGATCTATCCCCAGACGGGGGCCGGATGTCCGAATCCGTCGCATTCTGCGGAGATCCGTTTCAGCGCCAATTTTGACGGGATCGGGGCTTATCGGTTGGAGAAGAACCTGCGCTCGGTGCCGGTGGATTTGGACGCATTGCTGGATTCGCTGGAGGGCTGCGGGCCGAACCTGCAGGACATCATCGATGAATACATCTCGGAAATCGATACGACGGTCTGTGATGTGGATTGCTATAGCCTTGTGCCGATCTGGGTGAGCCCGGACACGGTACCGGCCCATGTGATCGGGCAGGATACGCTGGATTCGCTATGCAACGGTGCCTTTTATATCACGGGGGCCGATATCGCACAGATCGAGTGTGGCTCGATCTATATGCAGATGTGGCAGGCTTACGCCCCGGGCGGATGGTTGCATGACTCGGTGGTTTGGGCCGGGCTTGCCGGCGACTCCACACGCATCGACAGCTTGGTGCGGACGCACAGGGAATGGTGTCATTACCGGCAATGTTTGGCGGATACCGGGAGCCGGAGGTTTGATATGATCATGGCTTCGCTTCCTACCTTTAGCAAGGCGGTGCAGTACCACTATTATCCCAGCCCGACTGACAGCCTCATGGATCCTTGGTTCCAGACCACCTTTGGCTCCGGCGGCGACTTCAGGTGGCTTTTTCTGGACTCACTTCTTGACGATGCCGGGCATCCTTTCCAGGACGATCCTGACTCTGCCATCATTAACCATTTCAATCCCGACAATAGTGACTTGGATCCCGCTTATTACTCCTCCTGCGGGGGTGATCCCGACTGCGAGGATACTTTGCGGCATTTCTATACACGGGGGGCCTACTTGACAGCCAAGATCGGCTTGCAGATACGGCTCATGGAGGATTCGTTGGGCTGTCCCTATTACCAGGATGTGCATACGATCGTCCACAAGCCTGCGATGTCGGCGTTTGCGATGGAGGACATCGGGGGCTACAACAGCTTCGTGACCGCAGGGGAGTGCAATGTCGCCTGTGCGGCCAATGTGGCGCTTTGGGTGGCGGAGCTGACCGACAGTTGTCCGGCGCTGGATGAACAGGACTCGCTGGCCCTGATCGATGCCTTGTTTGACTATTGCATGGGGACCTGCCAGGATGGGAACCCGTCCGGGCTGTTGATGGATGAGGCGATCACCTCCGGCGACCTTGCTGCAGTGGTGGCGATTTTGGGCGGTTCCTGTGATCAGTTCCTGGACAGCATCGCTGTGCCGGACCCCTACATCTATACCGACAGCCTGGGCGATACGCTCAAGACGCTATGTACGTTTTGGGATCCCTGCTTTACGGCGCTGGTGGATGTGATCAATGAAAACTGGGCCTACGGGGCATGGCCCGGGCAGATCGCCATCGCCGACTACCCTGTGTTGCAGTGGTGCTACCCGGGTGACTCGCTGATTGTGGTCACCGATACCTCGGTGGTGCTGGTGGACACCAACAATGCAGTGAGTTGTCAGGTGCTGTATTTGGTGGACGCCAACGGGACGGGGATTGCGATGGACTCGGTGAAGTTCTTGCGGGTGCCCGAGCTGAACGTGAATCCCGTGGGCTTGAACCAGAGCTTCGTGCTGGGCGGGGAGACCTTCGACTATCAGCACATCGAGCTGGAGGTGACGCTGATGACCGCCGACAGCACCGACAGCCTGGTGCAGGGATTCGTGTATTCCTCGTGCGATTCGTTTTTGGTGTGGCAGGACAGTTGCCTTGCGCCCCAATTGCCGCTTGACTCTGCTTGGCTGCTGGCGGACAATCCCGAGGCGACGCACGACAGTTGCGTTGCAGCCTTGGTGGCAATTGCGACGCAGAATGCGACCAATGCCTACCAGAACCAATACAATGCCTATATCGACGGGTTGTTGCAGTCCTTTTCGCGGGCCTGCTTCTCGTCGCCGTTCCGGGGAGACTTTCGAGGTGCGGCACTTGCCGATGTACTACCAATACACGCTGTACTATTACGATCAGGCGGGGACACTGGTGCAGACGGTTCCGCCCGAGGGGGTGGAGTTGCTGGACGCTGTTGCGGCCAACCGCTGGGTGGGGGGGTATGCGGACCCGTCGGTGGATACCAACGCGCACCGGCTGCCCACACGCTACACATACAATACATTGCAGCAGACGCGCAGTGCCAAAACGCCCGACAAGGGCCTGACGCAAATGTGGTACAACAGCAAGGATCAAGTGCGGCTGAGCCGCGATGCACGGCAGGTGGCGGGCAACGACTACGGCTATGTGTGGTATGACGAATTGGGCCGCACTGTGGAAAGCGGTCAGGTGGAGGGCTATGGCGGATCGATCACGCAGGCGGTGCTGGATGATTTTGACTTTCCAGCGCGGGCCTCGCAGACGCTGACCGACATTGTGACCACGACTTACGACACGGCCTCCGGGCTGAACCAGGGTGCGGGGATGAATTTGAACCTGCGGACGCGTGTGAGCGCGGTGGTGCGGGAGGACAGCGAAGGGGATACCGTGGCTGTGTGCCTGTATCGACATGACGACCATGGGAATGTGTCGCGGACGCTGGACCGACCTGCGGGGGCTGGGGATACAGAACCTTGACTATGACTACGAGCCGGTCTCAGGCAATGTGCGCGAGGTGCGGTATCAGGACGGGTTCCGGGACTTCTTTGCGCACCGTTACAGCTATGATGCGGACAACCGCTTGACCAGGGCACGGACCTCGCGGGACAAGCTGTTTTGGGACCTGGACGGGCGGTATTTTATTTAAACACGGCCGCTGGCGCGCCTGGAGTCGGCAGGACCATGTGCAGGGACAGGATTACCTGCATAGCATCCATGGGTGGATCAAGGGGTGAACATGCCCACCGGATCTC